>JAGWAW010000075.1 GCA_021296165.1 Nitrosopumilaceae archaeon
GCCTTTCGGTCCCTAGCGGGCCTTGGCAGCGGGTGTGGGTTCATGATCATATTGTCGCAGATTTTTGGACAAGGCCCCAGGATCATAAATATTTTTTAAACGGTACACGTTCAACCATCTGGAAATATTTTCCAATTCGTGCCATACCTGACCAATTAACACGCAGGCCTGTGGCATTCAAAACTCCGATACTCTGCGGCATTGCGGCAGCATGCCCCGACTGTGGCGGACTCCCGCAGCATTCGGGGGAATCTACGGGTCGTATCTGTAGGTGGTGCTGGCCGTCTCGGACCCGGCCTCGACGGTTACGGTGTATGTGCCGGGTATGGTTATGCTCCATGGCAGTTGTCCTATCCCGCTGTCGGTCACGTACGCGCGCTGCGGCCCGACTACGAGCCTGTCGCCCTCGTTTATGGCCACGGTCACATAAGTCTGGATGGCGCCGGATATCACGATCATGGGTCGGACGCTCGAGTCGTCGACACGGACAGCCAAGCCGTCGGCAGTCTGCGCCGATACGAACAGCTCCGCCACGTCGGAGTTGGGCCCGCTGGCCGCCCTCACCGTCCAGGTCCCGCTCTCCGCGTTCAGAGGTATGCGGAGGCGCTGCTCAGTCAGCATGCCTGTCTTGCCCGCCAACGTCTCGACCCTCTGTACTATGTTGCCGTCGGGGTCCATCAGCGTAATTGTCAATATGACGTTGCTGCTGGTGGTGCCCAAGACCAGTACTGGATCTCCCGGCTTGTGGTCGATCCTTGCGGATATGTCCAGGGTGGATGCGCCCACCGAGAGTCCAACGCCGAACTCATGGTCGTCCTGGACGGTTCCCCTCTGGGCGATGGCCGTATACACTCCCGACGAGAACGTGCTGATGTCCAAGTGGTAGACGGCCCGGCCGTCCGCCTGCAGCGTGGCGTTGCCCCTGTGCACCACCGTGTCGGAGTCGTCCAGCACCAGTATGTTGATCTCGTCGCCGGGCGTGCCCGTTATCACTATGTTTGGTGTCTCCGAGGACAGGTAGTTGACCTTGTCAAAGGTTATCACGGTGGGCATCTCCACGACGCCGCCCAGCCCTGCGTACACGAACTCGCGCTCGGTTCCTTGGGAGACTATGAGGGTGTATGTGCCCTTGCGTAAATTGGGGCTGGTTGCAAACTCCCACCAGACCACTCCGTCAGGACCCACCGTCCAGCTGTCCAAGGCCAACTCGTCACCGGCGGGGCCCTGTAATATCAGGTAGATGCTCTCGCCCGGCGTGGCAGTTCCGTTGAACTCGATGGTGTCGCCGGGCTGGAAGATGGCCCGGACCGGCTCCAGCATGATTACCTTGCCGGACTCGACAGTCCATCCAGCCTCGGAGGTCTGGTCCCCGTCGTTGACCTGGACGGAGTACCTTCCCAAGGGTGCATCCAAGGGTATGATTATGCTCTCGGGTATACTCCACGCCCCGGTGTGGTCGGCCGTCACCACCTTGACGGAGATGATGTCGCCCCCGGGACCGTACAGATTACAGACTATGGAGTTCAGGGGGGCGGCGGTCCCCGATACGCTTATGCGGTCGCCCCGGCGGTATGTCGAATCCAGTTCGCCTATGGCCAGGTCCGCCCCATTGACGTGGGCATCCTCGGCTGTCTCGCCAAGCCTTAGGCTTATCTGCAGGTCGGCTCCCATGCGGTCGGTTAGTACAAAGTCAACCCTGCCGTCCAGCGTGTTGGGTATGGTTCTAGTTGCCACAAAGCCACCGGCCGCGTCCGTCTCCAACGACTTCATTCTGTTACCGCCTATGGTCAAGTCCAGCTCCTGGAGGGGGCCAAAACCGCTTCCCACCAGCCTTATGGCCGAGCCGGGGGTGGGTTTTTCGGGTATTGTGCGAAACTCCGACACGTCCAGTATGCCCTGCTCCATATCGTTGCTGGACTGCGTAGCGCCCTGCCCCGCATCTTCGGACGTATCCTGCTCCGGGGCCAGCAGCAGGCCCCATTGAACCTCGGTGCTGTCCCGGGACGCGGACCAGTATATCTGGGGAGCCTCTCCTTGGAGCTTTATCCCGAGCTTGACGGTGTGGCCGTCCTCCAGCATGCTCCCGTACAGCCTTATGGATTCGGGACTGTCGGCGATCAGCCAGCCTGGATCCGCCGCGTACTCGCTTATGGACGCGCCGCCCGGCTCAAACCATACCACTATGTCGTCTATGAGTTCCCCGGAGGCGGTGAAGGAGGCCAGTATGCTGTTCTCTAGCACATCGACCTCGACGTCCACTTGGGCCAAGGCGCTGGGCGCGGCCAAGGCTGTCAGGGCCGCCAGCATCAGCGCGACCCCAGCGACCCACCCGCCATTCATAGGGAATGGGTTTCGCGCCCCGGCAATTAAACATTGATGATGCCGGTTCCTCCCGGAATGTCGGGTGATTGATCCAAATATCTCAAATCTGGCCTCAAAAGCCGATCCAGACGAGTGTACGACGATCATGCGTCGTGTATGGCCGCGGTTTCTGGTGCAAACTGTCCGACGCGCCGAACCAACCACTGCTGGCGTCGCCGTACGTGGTGCTGCGGTTCCCGGTCGTGCCGTCTAGGCACGCGGCCGAGTTTCGGCTCAGCCCATATGTTGTGGAAAGGTTGGTATGCGCTGCGCGGGTGGGTGCCGTGACCATAACGCCCGCCACCATATCGATATCATATGCGCCGCGGCCGGTCGCCCCACTCCAACCCAGGAGCATGATGGGGATGGACGTCAACAAGCGTGAGCACGTGGTGGCGAGCACGGACGGCGCCATACGGCGCATCCCAAACGTGGCCCTGAAGCACGCGCAGGTGCGCCGCAGGAAGTACGCCGGACTGCTCGTGACCGGCGGCAGGCCGGGCAGGAAGCACGGCGGGAGGCATTCCACTCCGCGACACGTCAAGCATCCCGGCCGCAAGCCCAGGAACAAGTCCGGCAGCCATGCCAAGCGCCGCGACGAACGCGTAAGCAGGGGACGGCGCAGCAGGATAAACGCCAGGTACTACAACCAAAAGACCGACTGGCTATACAAGCTGATGCATGGGCTGGCGACACATTCCATGGGGCTGGCGCTGGAGCGCTCCACCATAGACCACCTATTGGTTGGGCGGAACCGCAGTATGTCAAAGAAGGAGCGCGACCTGCTCAAGATGGGGCTCAGTCAGGTGACGATACTCAGGATAGCGAGGGAGGTGTTTGCCAAGTACGGCCTGCCCGTGCACGAAGTAGACCCGGCCGGGACCAGCTCCCGCTGCCCTGTGTGCGATACCAAGATGTGGGCTCCCAAATACCGGAGCAAATCATGGAATGTGTGGAGGCGCGCCAAGGCGTGCATCCCATGCTCATATTATGTGGACGGGGACGACGTGGCAGCCATCAACATTGTATGGCGCTGCGTGCCTACATATGAACCGGCAGCCGTTCCGGGGCGACCCATACAGGGCAGCTCCGGCCGGCGGGTGGCCGGGGATTGGGAGCAGCACCCCCCCCGCAGCTCGTCCAGACGCTGCTTGGCGCTGCCGCCGTGCCATTCCCGCACGTCGGCGAAGGGCGGCGGCCCAAAGGGAGCGCGAACATTCCACCACACATGGTGGCGGACGCGCGTCTCCTGGACGACCGCCTGGATGCATCCAGCTGTGCCGCGGGCGTGGGGCCGCCGGGGGGAGTCTCCCCGGGAGCTATGCGCTAGTGGGACACACCCTGACGCCAGATCAACTACGACCCCGACCGGAATCTTGGAAGTCCGGTGGGTTCTCCTGGTATTGACGTATGCGCTCGGCTATCGTCCTGTACAGGGACCGGAAGCTGTCCTTGGTGGCATCGCTAAGGAAGCCGGTCTCGCCAGCGGCAATTTTGTCGCATATGTACCGAGTTATGTCCTCGCTGTTGAACTCGCCCCACCCATCCGCGTCGCGGTTGCTCCATATGGTCCTGAGGGCATCCACCACCCCGTCCTCGCCAAGCAGGTCGCTCTCCGACAGCCCCCTGTATCCCTCTTGGCGCAGCTTTACCTCGTAGGTCTGATTTACGGCATACAGGTAGTCGCTAGGGACAATATAGTCCTCGATGGACTTGAGCTTTCTGCCCTCTTTCTCGTACAGTATGGTCTGCGCCGGGGCGAACCCGTTGCGGGCAAGCCGGCTGGATATGTGCCGGGACTCGGCGGAGTCGTCCAGCAGAACGAACGTCCGGTAGCCGTGGTCCCGGTAGAACGTGGCTAGGGGCAGGACCGCGTCCTTGGAGTGGCTGGCCACCACGTTGAGTGGGTTCATGGATATGTTGGGGTCCTCAAGGAACTTATCGAAGGCGTTCAGGTACATGGAATCGGACATGGTCTCCACTATGATGACTGGCCGGGAGTTGAAGCCGATACTGCTGTCGGTTATGGACTGGACCAGCCCCCGGGAGAGGCCATACAATATGGGGGTCAGGGTCTTGTCGTCGGCGTTCCAGTAGTCGTAGAATATCTTGCTGAGGTGACGGCGCCGGTCCAGCTCCACAACCAGCAGGTTGCCCGGGTTGTAGTCGAATATCATGAACGGCGAGTGGGTGGCGTACAGTACTTGATTGGATCCCGCCAGATCCTTGAGCAAGTCGGCTATGCCCATCTGCTGCGTGGGGTGTAGGTTGCGCGCCGGCTCGTCCAGCAGCAGTATGGCCTCCTTCAGCTCGGCCCGCTGCGTCTCGGCAGCAAAGTTCACTATGAATGAGAACGTCCACTTGAACCCCTCGGCGCGGCGGTTCAGCAGCCCGGTGTTAGTGATGGTGCCGTCCCGGTGGACGTCGGATATCACCAGACTCATTATGTTTCCGGGGCTGTACCGTAGGTCCACATGTATGGGATCTCCTTTCCAGGTGGGGTTGAGGCGCTTTGTGAGTTTGTTGCTGGCCGCGTTGAGTATCTTGATGAGGTTAGAGGGGCTGTCTTGGAATGACTCCAGTGAGTCCAAGTCCAGCTCTGCCAAATAAAAGAGGTTCCTGACAGTCTCGGCCTTGTCAAACTCCTCTACGAACTCAATGGTGCCGCCTCTCTCCCCCTTTTGCTCCCTGATGAACTCGTTGAGGTTTATGTTTCCATGTATCTTTTTGTAGTCGGAAAAATAAACAAACCGGGGGTGCAGCTCGGCCCCGATGAATCTCTCTAGGGCCTTTTTCTTGCCGATCCCCTCCAGCAGCTTTTCGAACTGGTTCTGGGGGTTTTTGTATATGGTGAGCCACTCGCCCATCACCTGCTCCTCGCGCACGACTATGACCTGAACGCTCTTGTGGAACTGTTCCATTCCCTCGTCAAACTGCCGCTGCGTGGCTGGTTGTGGGCCCTCGAAGAAGGAGGCATCAAGGCGCTCCCTGAGGTGGTTGGGTATGGTGTCCATGAACATCCGCACGTCTCTTGCCAGCACGTCCCAGGATCCTGCATCCTGCATGTCTTCCTCCTCTATCTGGATGTCGCCAAAGTCGTACTGCACGTCGGGGTTGGTGTTTGTCCTGAACAGCCTTACACCCTTGACTGGGGGTATGTCCGGGAACCTCTCTTGTATCATGGCGGTCTCGGCCGCGGTCATCTCAAAGTTGCCCTCCGCCAGCGTCATCTCAGACTTTAGCTCGTCGGACATCTCGTCGCACAGGTCCAGATCCGAGACGCCTTCGTCCCGGTTCAGCAGCGTGAGCGCCTGGAGTATGGTGGTCTTGCCGCTCTCGTTCCTTCCCACGAAGGCTGCCATGTCGCCTACCGTTATCTCCCCGGAGTCATGTATGCACCGGAATGCACGAACCCTGAACTTGCGCAGCCGCATTGAGTAAGAGGCCATTCGAGGCGGATTTAACTTATTCGTAGTTGGATCAGCGCCGCCTTCTTCTCTGGCCGGGCTTGTTCTGGCCCGGGAACCGGTTGAGCTTCAGCCTCTTGCGGTAGTTGTCCTTGTTTTGGACGCTGGCACTGGTGCCGACCCTCTTGCGTCCCTCTACTTTGGGGGTCTGCCCTCTGACCTTGCCGGCCTTGGTAAGCGAACCGTGGGTTGCCATGCGGTGGCGGTATATGGTAGTGGGCTTTTATCTGTTTGCCATGGATTGCGCCAAATCTGCCAGCGCGGCGGTAGGGTCGGGGGACTTTACCACGCCGCTGGCGACCAGTATCCCGGCCGCACCCAGCTCCAAGGCCCGGCGGACGTCGTCCCCCGACACTATTCCAGCGCCGCACAGTAGGGTGGTCCCCGTACCGCGCACCGACTCGGCCGCCTCGCTGATCAGCTCCGGCCTCTCGGTGGACACGGATCTGCCCGTCCCGATGAGCTCGGGTGGCTCTATGGCTATGTAGTCGGGCCGCAGCGGGGCGTATAAGGCCGTCTCCGACACGTCTCGCGTGCACAACACCGCCGTCATTCCCAAGCCCCGTAGTCTTCCTATCAGGGTGGGTATGGTGTCGGGATCCAGTCGGTGTTCGCTGTGGTTGAGTATGGATCCTGATACGCCTGCGTCCCTGAGCAGTTCGGGGACGACGTACCCGGTGGTGCTTCCGGGGGGTTCTGCATCGACATGTTGGGCCAAAACGTGGACACGGGGGCCCGCCCGGAGTCCTAGGAGGTGGTGAGGTGGGGCTATTGCTACGTCTATGTGGTGCTTGGCGGCGGCCGCGGCGGCCGCGGCGGCCAAGGATGCCAGTATTCCGGCGGAGATCTCGCGGTAGTTCTTGCAGTTTATCACCAGCATGAATGCCGATCGGCAACGGCCCTTATGAATCTGCAGCAGTGGCGCGTCCATAGTCAGTTAATGAAAAAGTGACAGTATCCGAGCCGATGTAAGTCCGATCTTATACGTGGCTCAAACCTCGGCAACAAATATGCGTCCACATACAGTAGATGGAAATGTGCCCGTGGAGCACGCCCGGGCACGATGCAATTATGCCATCATATGGCGCGGACCACCGACTCC
>JAGWAW010000076.1:0-6903 GCA_021296165.1 Nitrosopumilaceae archaeon
CAAGATGCGGGACGCGATAATACGCATGCTCCACAAGGAGATACCGATAGTCAGGCTGTTTGATTGGCTGCTGCCCCCTGCGCCCCGCGGACGCCCCGCCTCACTGCAAGCCTGCGGGCACTCCGGTGGGCGGTCAGACGGGGCGATTTGACTGCGCTATGGCTTTGGCAAGGATGGTTGTCTGCATGCGCGTATGTGTTGTGGGTTTTTTTGCAAACCTTATGGCCATCACTACGCACCATGGAGGGTGCGGAAATATTTTCCATACTGCTGACCATAATGATGACACACAGGGACGACGACATCCTGGAACTGCTCAAGAAATGCCTGGGCCGGGGCAGGTCCTCCGACGGCAAGCCCCCCGACGATGGCTACGGCTAGCCGCGCGGCTGTGTAACTTGGGACCCAATATGCATGCCGAGCTGGTACGGGGGACGGGGCGCGTATTTTTTGCGCGGCTGATCCCTCAAAATCACCTAAACACGTTCGTGCCACTCATGCCGTCTGACTCAAACTGGACGGAAAACCTCCCTCGAATTCGAGTATGTATGCCTTCATCTCCCGCGAACTGCTCCTGGGGTCCTCGCCGCTGTCATTTGGGCGGGGTAACTGCATCTTCCATATGGTTCATGAACCGCTTGTCTGTACCAAAGGAAGCCCGGTGCCGTTCTTGACGGTGTTCATAGATTGGCAAACCACCTGATTCATGTGATGGCGCGCCCAGATTGGAGACGGTCGGCCGCCGGCGGCCAACGCAGATGCCCATTCACATGTATGGGCTTGACCGTACATGCTTGGAGAGGGGCTGCCACAGGGATCTATCCCGTACGCCGGGGCAGCCGGGAGTGCGTCAGTACGGTGGACACCAGGCCGGCGGCTGCCACAGGGATCTATCCCGTACGCCGGGGCAGCGTTGGTCTACCTGGGGCTGCCCTTCCGGCCGCCCGCCGAAAAAGGCAAAATAGGGCATCCGCATTGTCACGCCATGGCAGGATTCGACCAGTCGCTGGCAGACAAGCTCAACTCGGAGATCCATACCGCCGAGGACGCCCTGAGGTGGGCCTCCGAGAACCTCCACCCCAAGGTGGGCAAGGCGTCCAGCTTCGGGGCCGAGGACTCGGTCCTGATGGACATGATGGTGGGGATAAACCCCGAGTTCCGATTCTTCACGCTGGACACCGGGCGGCTTCCCCAGGCGACCCATGACGCCATCGACGCGGCCCGCCGGCGGTACAAGGCCCGTATAGAGGTGCTCTTCCCCGACGCCGGGCGGGTCCGGGAGATGGTCGGACAGAAGGGACAGAACCTGTTCTATGACAGCGTGGAGAACCGCAAGCTCTGCTGCCACATCCGCAAGGTGGAGCCCATGAACGCCATGCTGGAGACTCTGGACGGGTGGATCACCGGGCTGCGGCGGGACCAGACACAGGCCCGCCGGGACGCGACAATGTTCCAGATAGACGCGGCTCACGGCAACATGCTTAAGATAAACCCACTCATAGACTGGAGCTGGGAAGATGTCTGGAGGTACATCCGGGAGAACGACGTTCCGTACAACAGCCTGCTGGACCGGGGGTATCCCAGCATAGGGTGCGAGCCCTGCACCCGGCCGGTACGGCCCGGCGAGGACATCCGGGCCGGCCGCTGGTGGTGGGAGCAGGGTATAAAAGAGTGCGGTCTGCACCACGGCGCGTGACTACCCAAGGCTCCGATGCCGAGAAACCCCGGGACGGGACCTCGTACAAGGGCATAAGGCCCCACGGCGGGAGGCTGATCAACCGCTTCGGCCATGCGGACACCAAAGGCATGCTGGCCATAGACACCACCACGGATCTGGCCGCCGACGCCGAGAACATAGCCGACGGCATAATGAGCCCGCTGGAGGGCTTTATGATGCAGCAGGACCTAGACTCGGTGGTAGACCGGGGCCGACTGGCCGACGACACGGCCTGGACCATACCCATGCTGCTGGCGGTCGACAGGGAGACGGCCGCCGCGGCCAAGGATGCCGGCGACGTCCTGCTCCGGGATCCGCTGGGGAACGGGTACGCGGTACTGCACGTGGAGGACTCCTTCAAGCTGGCCCGCAAGGATATAGCCCGGAAGGTCTTTGGGACCACCGACATCTCGCACCCCGGGGTGGCAAAGACCATCTCCATGAAGGGCTTTGCGGTGGGAGGCAAGATAACCTACGTGAAGAGGCCGCCCATGACCGAGCTGCGCCGGCACCGCCTCACCCCCGTGGAGACCCGGGACGTATTCAGCGACCTTGGATGGAAGACCATAGTGGCGTTCCAGACGCGGAACCCCCCGCACGTGGCGCACGAGATGCTCCAGAAGACATCCATCACGGTCCGGGACGGCGTCTTCGTGAGCCCCATCCTGGGGGAGAAGAAGTCCGGCGACTTTACCAACGACGTCATAATAAAGTCGTACGAGCTGATGATACTGTACTATTATGCGCCCAACCGGTGCAAGATGTCAACCCTCCACACCGAGATGAAGTACGCCGGCCCCAAGGAGGCCATACACCACGCCATAATGCGCCAGAACTACGGCTGCACCCACATAGCCATAGGGCGTGACCATGCCGGCGTGGGGAGCTTTTACGAGCCGTTCGCGGCGCACAAGATATTCGGCGACTATCCGGATCTGGAGATAGCCCCGATATTCTTCCCGGCCTTCTTCTACTGCCGCAGCTGCCTGACGTTCACCAACGCCAAGGTGTGCCCGCACGGCGTCGAGGACCGCGAGACCATAAGCGGCACCAAGCTCCGGGAGCTCGTGGAAAGCAACACGATGCCCTCCCAGTTTATCATGCGCCCGGAGGTGGCCCGGCTCGTACTGCGCATGCCCAACAAGTTCGTGCCCTGACGGGGATTATTTCCTGGCAGCAACCAACACGCGCAACTTTCCCGGATGCCGGGGCCGTCAAAAAAACGGTCAGCTGACTGTAACGCACGCCGCCCGCCCCGGAACGGCGCGCACCATCCTCCCCAGATATTCAAAAAACAATTACGGCATGAAAACAATGCGGGGCAATTATAATCCCAACTATAATTTTCGAGACGATGCTTGGACGAGTTCTCGGAGTGCCAGCCACAGGACTGTGGGGATATACCAGATGGCGGGCATGCCAAGGGGATGGTGCGTAGTGCCCCGTGGTGATCTGATCACCACCTTTAACTAACTGGGAACCGCCGCCCATGATGGATGCGCTAAAGACGGCCGTGGACGTGCTGTTGCGCCCCGGCTCCGCGTTCGCTGCCATCCGGGGCAACGACTGCCGCTACTTCCCGAGGGCCCTCGGCGTAGCGTCGATCGCGTACGGCCTGTCCATTCTGGGCACCCTCCCGCATACCATATCTGGGAGCAAACTCCTGCTGACAGGCGCGGCGATGGGGCTGCTAGCCGGCATCGTCTATCTTGTGGTGATATACTATCTCGGGAAGGCCTGGGGTGGCAACCGGCACTGGAGGAAGGTCTTCTCGGTCATCCTGTATATGGGGGTGACCGCGATAGCGCTGGTTGCCGTGACGGTAAGCGAGGCGTATCTGGCGCAGTTCCATACTGTGGTCTCTGAGGCGTCGGGGATTATCCGGCTCGCGCTTTTGGTATGGTTCGTGATGATCACCATTGAGGCCATCAAGGTGGTCAACGGGTTCGGTACTTGGAAGGCCATCGCGGTCGGGTTGGTCGCGGCCGCCGCCTCGCTGGCCGCCTTTGCCCCGTATATCGCGATTACCGGCATCATTTAGAGTATTGCCGTGCCCGTTGGACATGCGCCGACCATACACAGGCGATGCGTTGACTGTGTCCTGGGCATACCGCAGGTTCGTGCCGTGATGTGGCTTGGGCCGCATGCAGCCTAGGTATTTATCGCTCCGCGCCTGTACAACACCCATGAGGTGCGTGGCGCTGCTGGCCATACTGGTCTTGTCTGCATCGCCGGGCATGTGGGCCCCCCAGGCCCTGGCCCAGGACCTCAAGAACCCGTCGCTGCAGATCCAGGAGGTGGCCATACCCTGGTATGAGTTCAACCGGGTCAGCCGCGACGCCTCTACAATACAGCTGGACGACGACCACGCCGTCAGCTGGCAGGTGACCATAATCAACGACGTACTCTATGGGAACCCGGCAGGCAATGTGGTGATCCGGATGCACGACGCCCTCGATCCCGACCGCTTCATAGAGGCGGGCATGGGCGCCAACCCCGACCACAAGTTCTGGCTGGCCGCCCAGCTGCCCCGGGAGGGGTACGTGGTGGTGCACAGCAAGCTGGACCGGGGCTGGTTCCCCGAGGCCCGGGTAAACCTCTCCTATACGGACAGGGGGGGGCTCACCGTGAACAACGGCGAGAGGATAGTGGTGAGCAACCTGGACGTGGGCACATTCGCCATAGGGTCCTACTCCGTGTATGGCATGGAGGGCTCGGGGGACCCGCCGGCGACCAGCGACGGACTGCTCACCG
Organism: Nitrosopumilaceae archaeon; assembly: GCA_021296165.1. Taxonomy (GTDB): domain Archaea; phylum Thermoproteota; class Nitrososphaeria; order Nitrososphaerales; family Nitrosopumilaceae; genus VYCS01. The sequence continues at coordinate 4,472 of JAGWAW010000076.1, forward strand.
TCGAGTTCATGTCGGGGAACCCCTCGGATAACGTCTACGCCCTGTTTCCCTTTGTGGTTACCGCGGCGGTGGGGGTTCTGGTGGGGGTCCTGTACCTCTCGAAGCGGCGCTCCTAGAGTAGTGGTCGCACATTGTGCGGATGCGGCAGACGCCGCACATGGGGGATATGGGCTTGCAGACGTTCTGGCCGTACATCACGAAGGTGTCGTTGATGCGCAGCCAGTACTTTTTGGGCACGCGGGATACCAGGGCCGCCTCGGTCTCCTCGGGGGTCTTGGTGTTTACGAGGCCCAGCCGGTTCGATATGCGGTGGACGTGGATGTCCACGGGGATGGCCGGCTTCTCGAAGGCGTACACCAGGACGCAGTTGGCCGTCTTGCGGCCCACGCCGGGCAGGGATGTCAGACTCTCGATGTCGTCGGGCACGGCGCCTCCGTACCGCTCCGCTATTATCTTGGCCACCTCCACTATCCTCTTGGCCTTGACCCGGTAGAACCCTATGGACCGTATGAGCCTCTCCACGTCGGGTATATCGGCGTCGGCCAGCTCCTGCGGCGTGCCGTACCTGGCGAAGAGCGCCCGGACCACCTTGGCGGTGTTCTCGTCGCGGGTGCGGGCCGAGAGTATGGTGCCTATCAGTATGCTGAAGGGGCCCCGGTCTTCGGCGTCGTGCAGCTCCCGGAGGGCGGTCATCCGGGGAGGCCGCACCTCGTCCATGGTCTGGATCATGCCGTCCAGTATCTCCCGCACGGCACCCACAAGTAATATACACGTTAAAACCGTTCGTAGCCATGCAGCTTACACCCGACGAGGAGGCGGCGCTCTCCGGCCGTCACGGTGACATAATGCAGATGGCGTACCGCATACTGGCGGCCACCGGCGAGGCCACCGGCGCCGAGAGGCTCGTCCCGGTGGAGTGGGTGCACCTCTCTGGAGTCAACTACAACACCATCGGGGACGCCGGCGAGGAGTTTCTCAGGTCCATACGGGACAGGGCCCGGGTCCGGGTGCGCACCACCCTCAACCCGATGGGCTTTGATATCGACAGCGTGGGCTCGTACGACATAGGCGAGGAGTTCGTACGAAAGCAGCGGTCCATACAGGAGTCGTATGCCATGATGGGCGTGGAGACCTCCTTCTCCTGTGTGCCGTACGACATATTTCCGATGCCCCGGCCCGGATCCCAGGTGGCCTTTGCGGAGAGCAACGCGGCCATCCACGCCAACTCCCTGGACGGCCTGCACACCAACAAGGAGAGCGCCTTTAGCGCCCTGGCCAGCGCCCTGACAGGCAAGAGCCCGTACGGCCCCCTGCGGCAGGATATGCCGCCGGACACAGCGGTGGAGATGGCCGTGCCCGACCCCACCGAGCTGGAGTGGGGGATGCTGGGATACTTTGCCGGCCGGGTGTGCGAGGGGCACGCGGGGATATGCGGCGCGGAGCGGCCCGACTCCCGCGACTGCAAGGCCATATGCGGCGGGATGGGAACCTCTGGTACCTGCGGCAGGTTCTCGTTCGGCGGGGATCTGTCAGGACGCGAGAAGGTGGAGTTCGGCCCCGCCGAGGCGGCCGGCATACGCGACGAGCTGAACACCGCCGAGAAGGGGGATGTCATAATACTGGGGAGCCCCCAGCTCTCGTTCGGGGAGATATCCAATTTGGTCGCCATGCTGGGGGGCCGCCGCTTCGCCAAGAGGTGCATGGTCTTCTGCCCCAGGGTGGTCAAGGAGAGGGCGGCCGCGGTCGGGTATCTGGACGTGCTGGAGAGGGCCAACTGCACCCTGCTGGCCGACTGCTGCGCCTGCCTGACTCCTTTGGTGTCGGCGGAGACCACCGACTCGGTGACCACCAACAGCATCAAGGGTGCGTACTATCTGGGCCACTCCAACGGCGTGGGGGTGTGCCTCAAATCGTTGAGCAGGATAATCCGGGAGGAGACCATATGAGAAGGATGGTGGGGGGGCGCGCCCGGGGCACTGTGATGAGGTCGTTCCGGCCCATAAACTTCTTGGGCATGATAGACAAGCGGACGGGTATGGTGGGAGATAAGTCCCACGACCTGCACGGGAGGCGGCTGGCCGGCTCCATACTGGTCTTTCCGAACGGGTCCGGGAGCAGCGTGGGCGCATACACGATACACTCGCTGCACTCGCAGGGGGTGGCGCCCGCCGCCATGATATGCGAGCGGGCCGACCTCACCGTGGCCACCGGCTGCGCCGTGGCCGGCATACCCATGGCCGTGGCCACCAAGTCCGAGATGGATGTGCTGCACGAGGGGGCTAGGGCCCTAGTGGACACCGACGCCGGCATTCTGGAAGTGGAGTCGTAGACATTCTAGTGCGCTACGCGGCCCGGGTTCCGTTGCAAACCGTGTTGACGCCATAAAATCATGACACCCCACGGCTCCACACAACTTTTCCGTCCACCAGGAT
>JAGWAW010000076.1:7231-7801 GCA_021296165.1 Nitrosopumilaceae archaeon
TCCAGCCGCTGGACATATAGTGCAGGTTCTCCAGCCCGACCAGCGCGTCGGTCGCCTGCGCCCAGCTCACTGCGAACAAGGACATGGCATGCATCACGTGCATAAGGCGCCTTGACGCCCTGGCTGCCTCCTGCATCTTGGAGTGGTTTGCGGCGATTTTTTGCAGGGACGACACTCCATCCATTCCAATATTCTGCGGGACTATACACCGCTCCGCCTCCCGGTCTATGCGGGCCCGCTCGCTCTTGCAGTCGTTGTCGGCCTCCTTCTTGAGACGCCGGGTCTCGGCCTTCCTTGCCTTGGTGGCCTGGCCGCGCTCCGCCTTTATGGCATTCTGGCGCTCCACATCGCCCCTCGCCTCCCGAGAGATGATTAGTAATTGGCATTTTGAGCGTGAACTCTTGGGGACTTTGAGCGTAGAGTCCTTATTGCTAACGCTCATATTCCGAATCGTGGGGGTAGTTTCGGTCCTTAACCACGTGGTTAAACCGTGTGTAGTCCCAAAAGTCGTTCACCCCTATATCCAGCACGATGCCTCCATACGTCTTTGGCTGATTTCTAGATTCCGGC
>JAGWAW010000077.1:0-576 GCA_021296165.1 Nitrosopumilaceae archaeon
CTGTCGTACCGCGGCATGGTGGACGAGCTCAACTGCAACAAGCTGTTGCGCAAGAGGCTGGGCTTCAAGCGCACTCCCCCAAAGTCCACCATGTGGTGGCATGTGTACCGGCTCCCGATTGGGCTGCTGGACGAGCTTGTCGCATTCACCGCCGGTACGGCCGCCATGGCGACGCTGGTGGCCGATTCGTCCTCGTACACGTACGACAGGTACGGGTGGGTGGAGACCGCCAAGGGCGGCAGGCGGGAGCGGCTCACCGTAAAGCACCATGTCCTGCTTACTGTGGACGGCTGCGTGGCCGCGTCGGCGGTCACCGACGGCGACCGGGACGACTCCCCGATACTGCTAAAGATGACCGGAACCGTCCCGACGGGCAGCGGATACCTGCTGGCCGACGCCAAGTACTGCTGCAAGGAAAACTGCAGGGAGGCTCTCCGCATAGGCAGGCTCCCGTGCATCAGGCCCCCAAAGAACCACACCGGGCACGGGCTCGACGCGTGGGCCCGCATGGTCAAGTGGGAACGAGGCAAGCCGGGCAGTTTTTACAAAAAGTACGGCATGCGCAACCTCGTGGAG
>JAGWAW010000077.1:907-8224 GCA_021296165.1 Nitrosopumilaceae archaeon
GCGAGCTGCTGAACGGCTGCCGCGGACTACAAAAGGCCGACTCGGCGCTGGTCCGCGCCGCCATACTCCACTATAATTTTGTGCGTCCCCACCTGGGGCTGGGGGGAAGGACCCCCGCCGCCGCGGCGAGGATCACTATACGTGGCGACGTGTGGCTCACCCTCATACAGAATGCCGCGCTGGCCTCCGCATGACGCCACAGTCTGCCGCATAGATGTTCAAAAACCGATCCAAACGGGATATGCGCAGCCCACTTGGGACGGCTGCGTATCGACATTTGGTCACAGAGCCATTTTTGAGGCGGTTTTTGTCAAAGTCGGGAGGTAGAAACGAGCAGTCTGGCCTCGACACCCGCGTTTGCACGAGAACCCCCAGTACACACTCAACCCCCCCCGATCTAGGCCTGATTTTGATGTGATGCGAGCATATCGGCCTTGCTAACGGCGTGAAACGGTGTCAATTGGCAATATATGGACCTGTATAGTGTGTCTAAAATTAGCAGGGGGGTTGAGTATGTACGAACCCCCATCCGCCACCGTTTAAATACGCCACTCCTCGCCCCCGCCGCCATGGGTGGACACATTTGGCAAGCCGCACCTTGTGCCCGTACGGACCGACGAGGGTCCATACGATCTGTATAGGCGGCTCTCCCACGACCATTCCCACTCGTTCCTGTTCGAGTCGCTCACCGGACCAAATGAGATGGCCGAGACCTCGGTTATGGGGTTCGGCCCCTCCACCATAGTACGGGGGTACGAGGACCACATCCGGGTCATAACCCCGGAGGGCGCCAGAACCACACCCTCAGAGGACCCGCTGGGCGCGCTCCGAAACATGATGAAGACCACCACATATGACACCCACAGGTACGCGGGCGGCGCCGTGGGCATGGTAAACTACGATGCGGTACGGCTCGCCGAGCGCATCCCCCGGTCACACTATGTGCCCGAGCCGCTCTTCGAGTTCGGACTGTACGATGACGGCATACTGGTGGACCCCCGCACCGGAGCCAAGCACTACTTTTGGTATGACACCGATCGCTCCCACATGCTGGACGCAGACGAGCCCGCACCGGACCCATTCCACTCCACCGAGCCGGAGTCGGAGATGGACGCAGGACGGTTCGCCGCCATGGTGGAGAGGGCCAAGGAGTACATATACGAGGGGGACATATTCCAGGCGGTCCTCTCCAGACGCTTCTCCTTTGGGGTTTCGGGGGATCCCATAGCCTTGTACTCGCGGCTGCGCCGCATGAACCCGTCCCCGTACATGTTCCACCTCAAGCAGGGGTCCCGCACGGCCATAGGGGCCTCCCCGGAGATGCTGGTGCGGGTGACCGGCAGCCTGGCCGAGACATTCCCCATCGCCGGGACGCGGCGCGTCGAGGCATCCGCACAGGAGACCCGGAGGCTGGCCGAGGAGATGCTACACGACGAGAAGGAGCGCGCCGAGCACACCATGCTGGTGGACCTGGGGCGCAACGACATAGGGAGGGTCTGCAGGTATGGAACGGTACAACCGCGCTCGCTGATGGAGGTCAAAAAATTCAGCCACGTGCAGCACATGGTCACACATGTGGCCGGGGAGCTGGATCCCAAGCATGACATGTTCGACGCGTTCCGCGCCGTCTTTCCGGCCGGGACGGTCTCGGGAGCCCCCAAGGTCCGGGCCATGGAGATAATAGACGAGCTGGAGCCGTCGTCCCGGGGCCCGTACGCGGGGGCGGTGGGCTACTTCTCGTACAACGGGTGCTGCGACTTTGCCATAGCAATCAGGGGGATATTCATCGAGGGGGACAGGGGATTCATACAATCGGGGGCCGGCATCGTGTACGACTCGGTCCCGTCCCGGGAGTTTACAGAGACCGAGGAGAAGGCCGGCGCCATGCTGCAGGCAGTCCGGGGGGCCGAACAATGAACATCATCATAATAGACAACTATGACTCGTTTGTGTACAACATAGCCCAGTATGTGGGGAGTATGGGGGCGCGGTGCGAGGTGGTGCGGAATGACCGCATCGGCGTCGGGGACATACCCCACAAATATGACGGCATCATAATATCGCCGGGCCCCGGCGTACCCTCGGGCAGGTACTTTGGGGTGTGCCCGGAGGTGATACGGGAACTGGGCACATCCATTCCAATACTGGGCGTCTGCCTGGGCCACCAGGGTATCGTGGAGGCGTACGGCGGGATAGTAACTAATGCCGGATGCGTCCGGCACGGCAAGACCAGCCCCATCATACACGATGGTACCGGCGTGCTCCGGGGTGTGCCCTCGCCATTCCCGGCCACCAGGTACCACAGCCTGGTGGGCGAGCGCACCGCCATCCCCGACTGCCTAATGGTGAACGCGACGGCCGGCGACGACGGCGAGGTGATGGGCGTGCGGCACCGCACACACCCGGTGGCGGGGGTGCAGTTCCACCCCGAGTCCATTATGACCCGGTATGGCCAAAGGATACTGGGCAACTTTCTGGAGGACGTGCGGCGTTGAGCATCCACGAGGATATGATACGCCTGGCCGGCGCGGCCGGCTGCGGGGGCAGGGCGGACCGCGTGATCGAGTACATGCTGGCCGGAGAGGGGACCGACGACACCTATGCGGCCATACTGGGGGCCCTCGCATCCAGGGAGCAGTCCGACGGGGAACTGGAGACCATGCTGCATACCATACGGGGGTTCATGGTACAGGTGGGGTGGGATGGGGACCCCGCCATAGACGTGTGCGGCACGGGGGGGGATGGCCTGGGGACGTTCAACATATCCACCGCGGCGGCCTTTGTGGCCGCCGCCTCGGGGGCCACCGTGGCAAAGCACGGCAACCGCTCCAGCTCCGGAAATTCGGGGAGCGCCGAGCTATTCCAAAGATTGGGGGTGGACATCACGGCCTGCCCGGTGGAGCGGATGCTGAATGTATGTCGAATCTGCTTTATGTTCGCGCCCCGGTACCACACGGCGGCCCGGCACGTGGCCGCGGCCCGCCGCACACTGGGCATGCGCACCATATTCAACACGCTGGGGCCCCTCTGCAACCCCGCCGGCGTGCGCCGCCAGCTGGTGGGCGTCTCCGACCAGAGTATGGTGGGCAGGATGCCCCACATACTGGCAGGGTGCGGCGCCGAGCGTATAGTATGCGTGATGTCGGCGGAGGGCGCCGACGAGCTCCTGGCCGTCTCCGGGAATATGGTGTGCTCGTATGTGGACGGCGAATACCACACCGGTATGGTGCGGCCCGAGGATGTGGGGGCGCGCCAAGCTACCATATCGGACATACTGCTGGGCGGCCGGGACCCGCTGTATATGTTCGCAGGAGCGGTCTGCGGCCGGGCTGATATAGGAGCGGTGCACACCGTGGCGATGAACGCGGGCGCCGGGCTGTACGCGGCCGGGCTGGCCAAAGACCTGCGGGAGGGGTTCGGGGACGCCTTGGAGTCCATAGAGTCGGGCAGGACCGAGAAGCTACTACTCCAGTTCACCAAACTGTACGGGAATGAGACTATCCTGGAGGGCATTATATGATGTCCGGAACGCTGGCCACCCTCTGCGGGAACTCTAGGCGGGCCATCCGGTATGGCACATACGACACCGGGGCGGCCGGGGAGCGGAGCGGAACCGGCATGAGAGAGGCGCTCCTGCATGCCCGGGGGGCGGCCATAATATCCGAGATAAAGTTCGCCTCGCCGTCCCTGGGCACCATCCGTACCGCGCAGGATCCGGGGGAGGTGGCCACACAGATGGTGGAGGGCGGCGCGGCAGCCATCTCGGTGTTGACCCAGCCGTACCTCTTCGGCGGCTCGCCTACATATCTGGCGCGGGTCCGGGAGGCGGTACGCGTCCCCATACTGATGAAGGATATCGTGGTGGATGTGGCACAAATCGAGGCGGCGCGCCGGCTGGGGGCCGACTGCATACTGCTGATACAGGCCGTATTCGATGCCGGGTACGCGCATGACATGGACGGCATGATAGATATGGCCCACGGGTATGGCATGCAGGTGCTGGCCGAGGTGCACGACACATCGGAGCTGGAGTCGGCCCTGGCCACAGAATGCGACATCATAGGCGTGAACAACCGCAACCTGGACACCCTGGAGATATCCCTGGAGACCACCAGACATGTATTGGCCGGGTATGCCGACCGGAGGCCGGCCATATCGGAGAGCGGCATAGAGTCGCCCCGCGACATCACATACCTGAGGGGGTGCGGGGCCTCGGCATTTTTGGTGGGCACGGGCATAATGAAACACGGCAACGTTAAAGGGGGCGTCAGGAGGCTGGTCGGGTCGTGAGCGATACGGGCAAGTTCGGGGGGTATGGGGGAAGCTACATACCAGAGACGCTGGTGCCCGCCGTCGAGGAGCTGGCCGAGGCATATGGCCGGCTGGCAGATGACGCCTCGTTCCGGGCCGAGCTGGACGGGTACCTCCAAGAGTATGCCGGCAGGCCCACGCCGCTATACCTGGCCCGCAACCTCACCGAGAGGGTGGGCGGGGCGCGCATCTACCTCAAGCGCGAGGACCTCTGCCACGGCGGCGCCCACAAGATAAACAACACCTTGGGCCAGGCCCTGCTGGCCCGGCGCATGAAAAAGTCCCGCATAATAGCGGAGACGGGGGCCGGCCAGCACGGCGTGGCCACGGCCATGGCCTGCGCCGCCCTGGGCATGAAGGCGGCCGTATACATGGGGAGCCGGGACGTCGAGAGGCAGCGGCTCAACGTGTACCGGATGAACCTGCTGGGGTCTGAGGTGATACCGGTCGAGTCCGGTTCTCGCACCCTAAAAGACGCCATAAACGAGGCCATCCGGGACTGGATAACCAACGTGGACGGCACCTACTACCTGCTGGGCTCGGCGGTGGGGCCGCACCCGTACCCGGTGATGGTGCGGGACTTTCAGAGCGTCATAGGCCGGGAGATTATGGAGCAGATCGGCGAGCCGGACGCCGCCGTCGCCTGCGTGGGGGGCGGCTCCAACGCCATAGGGACGTTCCACCCGCTGGCCTCCGGCCCGACCCGGCTGGTGGGCATAGAGGCGGGGGGCCGGGGCATCGACACGGGCCTGCACTCGGCCACCCTGACGGCGGGCCGGCCGGGGATACTCCACGGGATGATGTCATATCTGCTCCAGGATGACGCCGGCCAGATATCCGAGACGCACTCGATATCTGCGGGCCTGGACTATCCGGGGGTGGGCCCCGAGCACGCGCACTACAAGGATATAGGACGGGTGGAGTACAGCACGGCCACCGACAGAGAGGTCATAGACGCCTTTACACTACTGTGCCGCACCGAGGGGATAATACCTGCCCTGGAGTCGGCCCACGCCCTGGCCGGGGCGGTGCGGCTGGCCGCCAATATGAAAGAGTCCGAGAGTGTGGTGGTGACGCTCTCCGGCAGGGGGGACAAGGACATTGGAATAGTGAGGGAGTATGGCAGGCAGGATAGGTGAGCTGTTCGGCCGGCTGTCAGGGCGGGGCGAGCGGGCCCTGATAACATATGTGATGGCGGGATATCCGGACCACGACTCCAGCATGGCCGCCGTCCGGGGCCTGGTGCGGGGGGGAGCCGACCTCATAGAGTTGGGGTTCCCGTTCTCGGATCCGCTGGCCGACGGGCCGGTCATTCAGGACGCGGCCACCACATCCCTGGGAATGGGCATGTCCATGGGGACATACCATGGTATGGTGCGGGGTATACGGGAGTATGCGGACACGCCGGTGGTGATGATGACATACGCGAACATCGCCCACAGCATGGGGTATGGGCGGTTCGCCTCCGAGTCGGCCCAGGCGGGGGTGGACGGCTTCATACTGCCGGACATGCCGGTGGAGGAGTCCGGAGACTACACCCGGGAGGCGCGCCGGAATGGCACCGATACCATATTCTTGGTGTCGCCCAACACGCCGGCGCGGAGGGTGTCCCGGATAGCGCGGGCCTCCACCGGGTTCCTGTATATGGTGGCCGTGTACGGCACCACCGGGGCGCGGGGCGGCGTAAGCGGGGATGCCATAGACTCGCTGCGCCGCACCAAGGAGGCGGCCGGGGACCTGCCGGTGGGGGTGGGCTTTGGGGTGGCCGGTCCGCGGGACGTGCGGCGGTACGCGGAGGCGGGCGCCGACGGGATAATAGTGGGCAGCGCCATACTCCGGGTTGTGGGCGAGTCGCCCCGGGGGGATATAGAATCGCGGGTGGCCGAGTTCGTGGCCTCGCTCAAGGCCCAGACGATACTGTAGTATATCTGGCCAGATACTCCCGGACGGACCTGACCATCTGGCCGAACAGCTCCGCGTCGGCTATGGCCCGGGCGTTCCAGTTTATCTGGTCCCCCGGCCGCCGGGGTATGATGTGGACGTGCACGTGCGGGACCACCTGCTTGGCGGCGTCGCCGTTGTTCTGGCCCACGTTGAACGCGGCCGTGCCCGTGGCGTGCAGTATGGCCGGGGCCAGGAGGGGAACCAGCGCGAACAGTCTTCCGGCCCGCTCCGGCCCCATCTCCAGTATGGTGGAGTGGTGGGTCTTTGGTATTATGAGGGCGTGGCCGGGCACCACCGGATACCTGTCCAGGAACGCCATGTGGGAGTCGTCCTCGTACAGCACGTACGCGTCTCTCCGGCCCCCTACTATGTCGCAGAACACGCATCCCCGCATATGGCCCGGCGCGGGAACGCCGTTCTATTAGAGGTTGCCGCGGGCAGGTTCCCCACACAAGGGAGGGTGATGGGCTAGGAGGTGTGCCCTATCAAACGGTCCACCGGATCACGGCCGGTGTGGGGTACAGAAAACCACGGAAGGGGAGTATGCGCGTGTTCTCCATACTACAGAGCTTTGCGGCGACGTGCTCAAAGCTGGATCTGGACGTCAGGGGAGTAGTTCCTGAGGGTACTTCACAGCCTCGCGCATAGCATAGTACAGGGGGTTGAGGGGTCCGGCGGCCCTGCCCATGCTGTCCATATATTACACCCCGCCGATACTGCCCGCGCCCCGGTCGACCACACGCTGTCCATACCCGCAAGTACGTCTCGTGTGGCCCGTCCCAGCAACCGTTCCACGGTATGAGGAGAACAGGACACCCTGCATTGCTCATACTGTTGGTCATGTCTGCACTGTCTATGTCAGGCATATTCGAATTCATACTATCCCCATCCGGTTGTAGACGTCCCATCGATCACCAAACACTGCCAATACGCGGAAGTTTAGCGATATGCAAAGATCGTGCTTTCCAAACAGTCAAGGGGTTGAGCGTGTACATGTCTTAACAGCTAGGCCAAAATTAGGTCAAACTAATCACCACACTGTGCGGGCATCAGGCGATCCAG
>JAGWAW010000078.1 GCA_021296165.1 Nitrosopumilaceae archaeon
GCGTACGTGAGTCTCTTTCCTGTCATGTGCACGGCCAGTGTGGCCATCATGTCGATGGTGTCCCTGAAGCGCTCGTTGAGCCGGCCGGCAAACTCGTTCACGAACCTGTGCAGGTGCTTGGGTGACATCCTGTGGTATGTGCCGTAGCCGCGCCTCAGCAGCGCCCAGAACGACTCCATGCCGTTGATGTGCACCTGCCCTCGGACGTACTCCCCGACGCTGTGGTTTACGGTCTCGTGGTTCTTGAGGCCGGCGTACACCCTGCTCTCGTCGGTGTACACCGTGGCGTCCCGCTCCGCGTGCTTCTCTATGAAGTGCTCCAGCCGGCCGCCGTCGTCTCCGGCACGGGGGCGGCGGCCACCCGGCCGGTCTTCCTGTCCCTGGCCCCAGCCACGGCCACCTTCTTGTCCCTACCCCTCTTGTCGGCGTGCTTGTTCTTCTCCCGGCCCCCGACGTAGAGCTCGTCCACCTCGACGGGACCGGACATGGCATCGTTCCCGGCCATGGTGCGCAAGGCCTCCCGTATGCGGTGCAGCATGAACCAGGCGCTGGGCTGCCGGATGCCCAGATCGCGGTGCAGCTTCATGCTGGATATGCCCTTGGCATTGGTCATCACCAGGTAGATGGCTATCGCCCACTTCTGGTACTCGATCTTGGAGCTCTCTATCACCGTGCCCACCCTTACGCTGAAGTGTCGCTTGCATCCGGCGCACCGGTACGGCATGGTCAGGTGCGTGGACGGCCGGACGTCCCCGCCGGAGCGGCAGCGTGGGCACACCGGGCCGTCCGGCCACACCGTGGCCTCGAACCATTCCCTGGCGGTTTCGTCGTTGGGGAACATCTCGAGCAGATCGGCCAGTGTAATCCCATTCCTGTATGACCTGCCGGGGCCGCCCGAACCGGCATCGTCGCCCGCCGGATGGCCCACGCTCTCTGCTATTCTCATGAGGAACTGGGTTTCCCGCTTGCCCATGCTAGGCCTTTCACTTAGGGGTATATAGATCAACCGGTCTCAAAGTTATGAGCGTGTGGCCAATTCATTTACTTGGATAAGTCCCATTCATTTACTTGGATAAGTCCCCATCGTGCCCGGGCGTGCTCAAGGGTACATTTCCATCTACTGTGGCTGCGGGGGTTTTTGTCGATTGTGAATATTCTCCTTTTTATACCGTCGGTCACACTGTACGATATGCAAGACTACAGCCTGGAAATCAAGAAGTGCCGCGACGTCGTCAGGCTGGCGGAGCAGACGCGCAACGAGCGACTCGCCGAGACCGCGCGCGGACTCATAAAGTCATTCAAGGAGTGGGAGAGGGATGAGTTTTGGGACTGACGGTTCCATACGAGTCCTTGAGGAACGACGAAAAAACGACGTGTACCATATCGACCGCCTCTTGAACCTCTGCATGGTATTGACGCAGAGGATGGTTGAGAGCGCGAGCGGCAGCGAGATAGATGAGATAAGGGGCGACCTCGCCAGGTACCGACACGAGATTTCATCGTACGAGTTGGACAACAATGACGTGGCGAAGCAACTGCGCAAACTAAAGTCCAGATCCGGGCCGTGAACCGGGCCGGAATGTGGATGCCGCGCCGTGACTAAGTTGGCGTGTGGCCGCCTCAGTCGCACTTTGGACGCGGCCGGAAACTTGTCATGTGTTCGAAGTCCGATAGTACTCGTCGTAAGTATCCGGAATGTCGGCCAGGTCCCGGCATGTCCGGGTCTTGGCAGGCCCCGGGACCGACCCGTCTGCGGGCCGCGGGCGGTGCGGCCAAGCCACCGGATCTACATACCGCAACAGATCTATGCCCGAAGATCCCCCGCGCCCCCGATGGCAGGCACCAGAAAGAAGCGGGGCAGGGAGGGGCGATGCCCGGCCGGTCCGGCGTGCCACAAATCAAGATGTCCCCCGGCTCTGACTCGTCCTGCTTCACAGGTACTAGCCTTGACCTCCGCGGATTCTGTAACCGGGGCGCCCCACTGTAGCGCGCCTGGGTGAACCAAGTGTCACGGCAATCTACACGATACGGCTCGGCCCGGTCCGTCTGCGCGCCTGCTCTAGAGGGCGCCCTTACCCTCCAAACCGCCGAATATTAACTCAACATCCATCTCAAAGGCCGCCACCCTGGTGTGCTCGCGCAGCCTGAACGCCCGCAGTATATCGCCGGACACCTCCCCGAGCATTCCCACCCGCCTGCCGCCGGCCCATACGGCCGCCGTCCTGCCCGGCTGGTATGCGGGCCCGCTGGCCGGCGGCGTGGACACACCCTCCAGGCCCAGCCCGCGGCGCAGCACCGCATGTATTGTGGACTTTATCTCCGAGTAGGAGGCGTCCTTGTGGGCGGTCACGCAACCCAGGCGCAGCGACTCGACGGCCGTGCCATGCCGTTCGAACACCCACCCGGTCTCATACAGCCGGTGGGGGTACGGCTCGTGCACGTTCCTGCCCAGTATGTCCAGCAGTCCGGGCAGCAGGGATGTCCGCAGCATGGTGTGCGCCCCGCTCTTGGGGTTGGCGACCCTCATGCCGCCGCCCATGCCCGCCATCGCCATGGCGCCCTCCCCGGCGAGCACCGGACTGGCCGCCTGCGTGTACCCCAGCCCCGTCATGATGCGGTCCAGCGCCGCCAGTTGTACTGTGGTGTGGTGGGCGCGTCCCGGCGGGCGGCCCGGCGGCGGCACCGGCTCCATCCTGTCTATCCCGTACCCCAGGGCGGCCTCCTCCACCAGGTCCATGGGGCCCATTATATCGAACCGGTACGGGGGTATGACACATCGTATCATATCCCCGTCGGGGTGCGCCCCCAGCCGGGACCTCCCCATGCAGGCGGCCGCCTCCCCGGCGGTCATCGCCAGGCCGAGCGTACCATTTATCATGTCCAGCCCCACGGACATCTCCCTCTCATCCAGGGGGGGCGTGCGGTTTCCGGCGCCCGACACCCCTACACATTCCAGCGCAAATCCGGCCGCCTGCAGCGTTATACACACCACCGCTAGGGCCCTCTCGACATCTATCGTGCGGTGGCCCGTTATGTCCACGAACACATCTCTGGTGCCCTCCGTTATCGCCGTGTGCGCCGAGTTTATCACCGGGGGCATCGAGGCGACCCTCCCGGCGCTATCCATTATGACAGGGTATCTTTCGCCGGACACCAGCCCGCCGTACCGCACGCCCTGCTTGGTCTCTCGCATTATGTCCAGTATGGACATCTCCCGGTTGTGTTCCAGGGGGGTGAAGGCGTGCTCCCCATATACTGTAGTGTATGATATGGGGGGTTTCATCCTGCCCGCATCGTGGATGCCTATGGCCACCCTCCTCCTTCCGCGGCCCAGCCCCTGGTGGATGTCCTCCTGCATGGATATGATCTGCCTTAGGGAGTGCCCGTCCAGCGTCCCGCCCGTGGCCCGCACGCCGGTCACCGCCCCCCGCACGCCGGCCACCGAGTCGTCTGCACGTATGCTCCATCCGGGGGGGGCCACCCTCAGGGGTATGATGCCCGTCTCCCTGCCCAGTATGCCCTGCAGGCCCAGCCCTATCCCGTACTCGGTGGAGTAGTCGGGCCGGTTGGGGCTGTACTCGACGCGGACCGCGTCCCCATCCTCGTGCTCTATGTCCAGCCCCAGATGGGGGAGCCTCTCCCGTATGGTGTCGATGTGCGCCCCCGTCATGCCCGAGAGCCCTTGGTATGACAGCTCCACTACGGGCACAGCGGCATCCCCCGCAGCCATCCCATGTCGTTGCCGTACAGGGCGCGGATGTCATCTATGCCATACCTGAGCATGGCCATCCGCTCGATGCCGCCGCCCCAGGCCAGCACGGGCCGGGATATTCCCAGCGGTTTGGTGACCTCGGGCCGGAACATCCCCATGCCGAAGAGCTCCACCCACTTTCCCAGCGTGTCGTTGTACACCATAGACTGCAGCGAGGGCTCTGTATATGGAAAGTAGGTGGGCCAGAACTTTACCTTCTCCATGCCCATCATGTGGTAGAACCGGCGCTGCATCCCCATCAAATCCCGCAGGGAGACGCCGTCCCCCACCACCACGCCCTCGACCTGGTGGAACTCCACCAAGTGCTTGTAGCTGGGCTTTTCGTTGCGGAATACCCGCCCCAGGGAGAACGCGCGGGCCTCCTGGGGATCACTCTCGGCGAGGTGCCGTATGGTTACGCAGGTGGTATGTGTGCGGAGGACCGGCCTCGCGGCCCGCCCCGCATCCCAGTCGCCGCCCCATCCATTGCGGTGCGCCTCGGCGACCCTCTCTGCCACGTCCCCGGGCGCCGGCTCGACATGCACGTCCTCCATGTAGAAGGTGTCCTGCATCTCCCTTGCGGGGTGGTCCTGCGGAGTGAACAGGGCGTCAAAGTTCCAAAAGCTGGACTGCACCATATCACCTATGACCTCGTCGAACCCCAGCGACACGAAGGCCTCCCTGATCTCGGATATGGTGTCGAACAGTGGATGGGTGCGGGCTATGTACGACTCCGCGACGCCGGCCTCCACGTTGATGGAGTCGTCGGCCGCATATTCGGAGCCCGAGTCTGCCAGGACATACGTGGGCGGTTCGGTCCGCTCCAGTATGTAGCCGGGCCTCCTCTCAAAGTATGACACGTCCAAGGTGCCGGGGGCGTCCCCGCGCCCCATCCTCTCCAGTATATGCTCGCCGGGTATGGTACCGGGGTACTCCAAGAGTATGGGCCGCCGCCCCTCCATCCGCACCCATCCGTTCCTGACGCAGACACCCACCGCCGGGCCCATCTCGCGCCCCATGGTATGGTATATGCGGTCGGCAGCCGCCCCGTCCCTGAGCAGTACCAGCAGTCGCCTCTCGGGGAGGCCCTCGGCCGCCGCCCTGACCCCGGCCTCGCCCAGATATATGACGCGGCGGGGGGGCTCATGGGCGCGGATTGCCCCCTTGTCCAGCAGCCACTGTATGCCGCGGCGCGCCTGGTCGGCGTCTATACCTGCGCGCCCCGCAATGTCAGACACGGACAGCCCGCCGGCACCCCTCATGCCGTGTATGATTTTTTGCTCTATCCAGTGGGATATACCCGCCAATACAAAAATACGGCCCCCGGATACTTTTTTAAAGCTTGGCAAAATCCCGGCGCGCATGGACGACTTCGTCCTCACACCCTGGGAGTCGCGCGGCCGCATAGACTACAACCGCCTGGTGGAGCGGTTCGGGCTGCGCCCCATGGATGGTCCCATGAAGGGGAGGCTGCGGGAGGCCGCCGGGCAGGACCACTACATGGTGCGGCGGGGAGTATTCTTCGCGCACCGGGACCTGGACATGATACTGGAGTCGCACCGCTCCGGGGATGGCTTCTTCGTGTATACGGGGCGGGGCCCCTCGGGCCAGACCCACATAGGGCATCTGGTGCCCTGGGTCTTTGCCAGGTGGCTGCAGGAGCGCTTCGGGGTCAGGGTGTACTTTCAGCTTACCGACGACGAAAAGTTCTACCACAGCTCCACGCTGACGCTGGAGGATACGGCCCGGCTGGCCGAGGAGAACGCCCGCGACTTTGCCGCCCTGGGCTTTGATCCGCTGAAGACGCACATCATCCGGGATACGGTGGACATGGGGGCACTCTACCCGCTGGCCGCCCGGGTGGCCAAGAGGATAACGCTCTCGACGGCGCGCGCCGCCTTTGGCTTCGGCAACGACACCAACATAGGTATGGTGTTCTATACCGCCCTGCAGTCGGCGCCCTGCCTGCTGGAGGAGGGGCCCGTCCTGATACCGCTGGGGGTCGACCAGGACCCCCACTTCCGGCTCACCCGGGACGTGGCCCCCCTGCTGGGGCACCCCAAGCCCGCCCTGATACACAACATCATGGCCCCGGGGCTGGGGGGGCCCGACTCCAAGATGTCGGCCGCCGACCCCAACTCGGCCATATACACCACCGACGAGCCGGCCGCCATAAACCGCAAGATAAAGAGACACGCATTCTCCGGCGGCCGGGCCGACATAGACGAGCACCGCCGCCTGGGCGGCGACACCGCCGTGGACGTCTCCTACCAATATTTGAGGATGTTCTTTGAGCCGGACGATGCCATATTGGAGGGCATAAGGGACGGGTACGAGTCCGGCAGGATGCTGACCGGCGAGCTGAAGCAGGAGCTCATAGAGCGGGTGACCGGCTTTATGGAGGCGCACCGCGCCAGGCGGGAGGATGTGGACCTGGGCGAGTTCTGGTTTGACCACGACGAGTATAAGGGTAGGATGCGCCGATAAGTACGAGGCGCTCAAGCTGGCCAGCATGGCGCTGGTCCACAAGAGCCGCCAGACGTACATAGACGCGGTGCTGGATATCATAGGGAACGAGGTGGTCGTGTCCCTGAAGGACAAGTCCGCCCACAGCATAGTGATGCGTGATGGCGTGGATGCCGAGAGGCTGGCCGCATACCTACAGAGCGTGCTGGAGGGGGCGCACAGGGTGGTGGTTGCCGAGGCCTCCGGAGATGCGGTATACATGGAGAAGACCGCATGAGCGGCCGGACCGGACAAGACCGTGCGGGAGCCATATGGTGTGATCCGCCCCGCATGGAGCGGTCCCACACAGTTGAGTAGATGGTATGATCCTCTTTACACCGCTCCAAATATGCCATAGTGTGCCCCATACCACATGGGCCTATTTGTCACGCTGAATCGCCGCATAGCACACCTCCAGCTGGGCCTGCAGCCGGGCACCCTCAAGTACTGGCACCATATAATACTGGCCGACGCCAGGTCCCGCGCGCCGCCCTGGCTACAGGACAAGATCAACGTGAGGCAGGACCCGCACCTCCCCATGAAATTCAGCCTGGACATATCCAAGAGGGCCACCTCTGGATGCCCACCTAGAGAAGATGCCCAACTCGACGCGCCTGTATTTTCTGAGGGTCTGCGAGACGCTGGGCAGCGAGATAGACAAAAATTTAGTCTAGTGTATGAGATAGGGGGCGGCCGGCGGGAGCGAGCGGTACGGTTTCATGCCGGACCTCTTCGGTTGCTGTATGATCTGTCAGGGGGAATGGGCCGTGGCGGCTATTCCAGAAATGTGACCGTGTAGGCTGCCAATCGTCGCCGCCCTTTTGCTTGCAGACGCATGGATTGGGTGTCCGGAGGCAGGCACCTGCTGCTGTAGAGGATCTGATCATGTGTAGTGTCTGGCGGTGCTCGGGCGTCGGCCCGTGTCCGGCATGGACTGGTGGCCGGAGG
>JAGWAW010000079.1 GCA_021296165.1 Nitrosopumilaceae archaeon
ATACACCTGTCTGGATAGGCTTTTGGGGGTCAGATTTGAGGCATTTGGATCAATCACCCGTCTTTGCGGGAGGAACCATTTTACGTAATACATATTAGTTGGTCTCGAGCATATGGAATCATGTACAAAGTGCTTGTCCCAGCAACTCTGTTGTCCGCTCTTGCACTGGTATGGTGTTTGGTCCTGTTTCCCCTGGCTGTCAAAAGTGGAGGCCGCGCATAACCGGTTCTTTCTGATTCAAAATGAACAAACTGGACGTTCTATTTTACGCAGCGGCAGCAACTACTGCAATTGCAGGGATCATACACGTGATTTTAGGATATGACTCTGGCAGGATAAACACGCAAATCCTGTTTCTTGTGGGGGGAGCTGCCCAGATCTTCTGGGTTCTTCCAATGGTAAAAAGATGGGGGCTGGTCTGGTATGGCATCGGCCTTGGAGGTACCGTCGTCTTTATCGCAATCTGGGTCATTACCAGGATCCCTGAGAACTTTATCACCGGCAGAGGAGGACGGATAAGCGACAATGGAATTCTGACCGAAGCGTTCCAGTTTGCTTTTGTTGGAATCGTAATTGCAATCCTCATACTGCTGAATAAAAGAACCCAGTAAAACCAATGACCGGAGACGTGGTTAGCAATAAAGATTCTACGCTCAAAGCCCCCAGGATTTCACGCTCAAAATGCCAATTACTAATCATCTCTTGGATGGCGCGCCTATACCACGACCAGATCCTTGGTGTACCGGTGCATGCTGCCCCGCCCCACGATTATGGAGTCCTCTATGCGGACGCCGGCCTCCCCGGGTACGTATATTCCCGGCTCGACGGTCACGGCCATATCCCTGCGCAGTATGGTGGCGGCGGACTTTGATATGGTGGGCAGCTCGTGCACCTCCAAGCCCACGCCGTGGCCCGTCGAGTGTATAAAGTACCTGCCATACCCCCGCGACTCTATGTGGTCGCGGCAGGCCCGGTCCACATCGCCGCAGGGCGTCCCTTCGGCGGCTGCCCGCAGGCCCAGATCCTGCGCCTCCTTCACCGTGTCGTATATCTGGACGAGCTCCGGGGACACATGCCCCACCCCGAACGTGCGGGTGGCGTCGGAGACGTACCCCCTGTACCGCAGGGTGATGTCCACCACCACCAGGTCCCTCCGCTCGAACCGGCGCCCCGTCACCTGGGCGTGGGGGAGCGCCCCGTTGGGGCCCCCCGCCACTATCAGCGGGTTCAGCGTAGAGGGGTACCCGGTGTCGAACATCTCCCGCTCGACGGCGTGAGACATCAGCACGGCCTGCAGCTGGGACTCGGTCTGGCCGGGGGCCAGCGTTCCGGCGCAGATCTCGAACATCCCGTCTATGATACGCGAGGCCTCCTGGAGCGTGCGGATCTCTTCTGCGTCCTTTACCATCCGGGAGTCCCGGAAGGGGCCGGGCGCGTGCCGCATGTCCGGAATGTGCTTTTGTAGCAGCATCATGGCGGAGTAGTCGGCGCAGTCGGTGCAGGGCTTCATGTTCTCCAGAAGCTTGGCCGCTGTCGGAACCATCTCGGAGCCCCGGCCAGCCGGCACTATGGTGCAGTCCCGCGAGTCGGCCTCGGCGCGGCCCGCCTCCAAGCCGGGCGCCACTATGGTGGTGTGGTCCCCGTCCAGCACCGCCATCCCCTCCCCCCAGAACCCGGTCATGTAGAACATGTTCTCTGGGGTGCAGGCCACCAGCGAGTCGCAGCCTATGCTTTGGGCCCCCTCCAGCAGGGAGCGGCGCCGGGCGTCCATGCATCCGTGCGGGGGCGCCTCGCAATTTATCTCTGGCGGGGGGTGCGGCATCCTGCGCCGCCCCGGATGCGGTGGCATTATAATACCGGGGCTTCCCACCGGATGCCATGCCGGAGAAGAAGAAGGTGGTGGCCCTGCTGTCCGGTGGTTTGGACAGCCAGCTGGCCGTCAGGATGATGCAGAAGAAGGGCTTTGAGGTCTCGGCGGTGGCCATAAAGACGCCCTTCTGCGACTTTGACTGCGGCCGGGGGTGCGGCTTTGAGATCCGGGAGAGGGCCGACCAGCTGGACGTGGACCTCAAGACGGTATACCTGGGCGACGAGTACATAGAGATGCTCAAACACCCCAAGTACGGCAGGGGGGCCGGCTTCAACCCGTGCGTGGACTGCCGCTCGATGATGTTCGATGCGGCCAAGAAGGAGATGGAGCGCATAGGCGCCGACTTTGTGATATCCGGGGAGGTGCTGGGCCAGAGGCCCATGAGCCAGCACCGCCGGGCCCTCAAGAACATAGAGGCTGAGTCGGATATGGAGGGAGTCATAGTAAGGCCGCTCTCCGGCAGGCTGCTGCCGCCCACCAAGCCGGAGCGGGACGGCCTGATACGGCGGGAGGACCTGGGGATGATCCGGGGCCGCAGCCGCAAGCCCCAGCTGGCCATGGCCAAGGAATATGGCATAGCGGACCCGCCCAACGCCGGCGGCGGCTGCCTGCTGACGGACCCGGCTTTTGGACTGCGCGCCAAGGATCTTTTCGGGCACACGGAGACGCCCAGCATAAACGACATAGAGCTGCTCAAGGTGGGTCGCCAGCACCGTCTGGATGAGTACACCAAGATGGTGGTGGGTCGCAACCAGGCAGAGAACGAGACCATACGCATGCTGGCCATGCCCGGCGACATACTGTTTGAGGCGCGGGACCACGTGGGGCCCACAACCATACTCAGGGGTACGACGGCCGAGGACCACACATCCCTGGCCGCCGCAGTCACCCTCAAGTACTCGGACGCGCCGGATGCGGATGGGCATGTAACGGTATGGCGCGGCGAGGAGACCGCTGACATGTCGGTGGCGCCCGCATCTGAGGGCGACTACATACGGTTCAGGATCTGAACACATACTTAGATTACACAGTTCCAGTTCTGAATGGAAAACAAAGTGATCCATTATGATCGAATGAGTCTACTCTTAGAAAGTGATTCTAGGTATAGTTGTGGCAAACGATGGAGCCGCCTCACAAGAACGAGTGGTAGGCCGGGGGCGAGGTGTGGCGCCGCCAAACACATGTAGTATCCAATGGACAGATTGGTAGGAATGTCAATGGTATAGGTAGGATCATAAATAATTTTGCATGAATTTTACGTCGGCAGTATTTTCAGATCTCTGAACAGAATGTTGCGCAGATTGAACTTTATTTCAAGCGGCTTGTACACCGACATTACTTTCCGTCTGAAAGTGCTCCACATCTCCGCCTTGCCGTTGCTCCACAGCTATTCGGCCGGATTCAGGAATGGCAAGTACGGCGGCAGGAATATCAGTTTGACGAAATCGCTGTTCCTTTTCAGGTATCGTCGCATGCGCCATCATTATATGACAAGATCTATATGCTTAGTATTTGTAGTACCCACCCAGCACCCCGAGCACCCCATCCAGCGTGCCCTTCCTCTGCCGCACGCACCTCTCCAGCAGTGCAATGCGCCTCTCCATGTCGCGTTCGGGGTCGGTTATGCCGCACACCCTCAGCGCCTCTGCATACCTGTACGACTTCGATATGTCCCCGCCCAGAAACTCGTCCGTTGCCATGTCATACCGGAACATATTGCACACCCGGATGCCCCCCGTACCGTCCGGGACGATCTCGGATATGTCGGTGACCTTGCGGTGGTACGCGCCGCCCCGCCGTACCCTGGCCGAGTGCGCCACAAACCACAGCAGCGCCAGCTCGCCATCCCCTATGCCCCCGCCCCTCATCCTGGCCAGCGCCCCATACGGGGTGGAGGCATGGAATGACGTCAGTCCTCCGTGCCCCGTCCCCACGCTCTGGAACAGGGCGTCCATGTCAAACAGGCGCGTCTCCCCCACTATCTCGTAGTCGGGCCGCTGCGTCAGGGATATGTCTATCAGGTTCCGCACTGTAACGTCGAAATGCTCGCCCATCATGCCGTAGCTGCGCCGGGTGTTCAGCCGCACCCAGTCCATATGTGGTATGCGCAGCTCCAGCGTGTCCTCTATGGTGAGTATGCGCCAGCGAGGGTTCATCATCGACACCAGAGACGATAATAATGTGGTCTTGCCCGAGCCGGTCACCCCTATCACCAGCCCCACGGCCTTGGCGTCCAGTAGGGTCCACAGGTACGCGGCCATCACACTGGTCATGGTCCCGTTCCGGATCATGTCCGCTATGGTGTAGGGGCTCTGGGGGAACCGCCGTATCGCTATGGTGCACCCCGGCTGCGAGACCTGGCTGCCGAATGTCGCCGATATGCGGGAGCCGTCGGCCATGTGCGTCACGGACATGGGCCGCGACTCGGTGGGCTCCGTACCAGTGCGGCCGTACACCCTCTGGATGTAGCTCTCCATCTCGTCTTGGTCCCGGAACATCACGTTGCTGACCAGCGTGTTGAACATCCCCGAGTACCTGCGGTGCACCACCCGGATGGGCCGGGCGGGAGCCGAGCACAGTATGTCCTCTATGTCCGGGTCCCGCATCAGCGGGTCCAGCAGCCCGTACCCGGCAAAGTTCCTCCTCAGGTAATAGTCCAGGTTGGGAAAGAGCGCCTTGGCATCCTCCAGGCGCCTCATCCGTTCGGCGACCTCCCAGAACGCCTCGCCGAAGCGGACCGCCGCCTCCTCGGGGTCGTCGGCCGGCTCCACCTCCATCCCCAGACTCATGCGGGACACTATGGCGCCGTACAGCTCGTCGGCCTCCGGGGAGACGGGCGGCTCGCCCACTATGTACCGCCCGTCCCGGGTGACATACACCCGAACCGCCCCGATGTCATACTTTTCCAAGATGCGCAGGCCGGACACATCGGCAGCCGACACCGATATGGCATGACGTGGCGGCTCCACGCATGATACGCCGCACCCCGTTAAAAGCGTCCTACAGGTATGGCACGTGCCCAGCCACACCGGATACAGGATCAAGCCCTCCAACTACTACACATTATCGGAGGAGGAGCGCGCCGCCAAGCTGCGGGGGTTTGTGCGCATAATATCCAGCATGGAGGGGCGCCTCGATATCACGATGGCCTCCGAGCGGGTCTCGGTGGACGGCATGGAGTACACCGAAAAGAGCGTCTATCTGGGCTCATACCAGGACATGGGCTCGGCCATATCCGAGGCGGGCTTTGGGGCGGTGCGGCTGGACTCCCCGTACTCCATAGATGTGGATGTGGAGCGGCCCCTGCACATCGAGTCCGGCGGCATATTGTACCGCGCATACACCCTGTATGACATGTCCAGAAGCATAACCCCCGCCTGGATAAACGGCGTGTTCGACCTCTGTGGGTGTGTTATAATCAGGATGTGGCCGGTCCCGCCATCCAGGGCCCGCCGCATGCTGGTCTCGTACGCCAATATATCGGGCGCCCGGGCCGGGAGGCGGCACGCCGAGGAGTCGGACCGGGCAGGCTACGTCCGCGACCTCATAGAGAAGGAGGAGAGCTCGCTGGTGGAGTGCGCCGTCATACCTTTGGTGTCCGGCCGCACCCTGCCCGACCTGAACAGGAGGTGCGGTGAGTTTGAGAGGGCAGCCTCTTGGAGGCAGGTCCGGTGCGCGTCCATACGGGGCATGCAGGGCGGCATACTGAATGGTGGAGGCCACCGGTTCCTGTTCGAGATGGGGTCCTGCGCCGTCTTCTACCCGTTCGAGTCGGCCAACATGATAGAGTCGGGGGGAGGCGTCTACGTGGGCTCCAACACGGTAAACGGCGCCCCCGTCATATACGACTACACCAAGAGGGTCAACTCGAATGTCACCCTCATAGGGGAATCGGGGAGGGGCAAGTCCACCGCCGCCAAGACGTACGTCTCCAACTTTCTGCTGGCCCACCAGGAGCGGTACGGCAGCGCCCACCGCGTCATGCTGTGCATAATAGACCCGCACGGCGAGTACGCCCCCCTGGCCGAATGTCTGGGGGCCGAGGTGCGGGACCTGGAGGGGCGCGACCGCATGGGCTTGGACCCGTTCGGGCTCTTCGGGAACTCCTCGCGCGCCGCCGGCGTGCTGGCCGACGCGGCGGGCATGCCGGCCAACCTGCGCTCGGTGGCCGTCGCCGCCGCCGAGGGGTGCGGCTCCATACCGGAACTGGTGGAGAGGCTGGAGGGGGGCTCCGGGCCCCACCGCAGGGACAGGGTGCGGGCCGCCTCGTACCTGCTCCAGTTTACGACGGGGGATGCCGCCCGCCTGTTCCGGGGGGACGTAGCGATGCCCGACCGCGTGGTGTACACCATGCGCAAGGCCGACAAGACCAGCCTGAACGCCATGATAGTGTCCATGGTCATGGCGCGCGCCTGGCGGGCCATGCGCGACGCCCCCCGCCACGTCCCCAAGCTCTTCGTGATAGACGAGGGGTGGTTCGTCTCGTCGATGGAGTCCACCGGCCAGATCCTGGAGGATATCGCCAGGTCCGGCCGCAAGGAGAACGTCCACATGCTGTTCCTGTCCCAGGAGCCGGCCGACATACTGGACAACCAGTACGGCCAGGCCGTGCTGAACAACTCTGCCACCATATTCCTGTTCGGCCTCAAGTCGGATCTGGCCCGCAAGCTGCAGGGGGTGCTGCGGCTGTCGGACACCGAGCGGCGCGAGATAGAGTCGCTGGACCGCGGCCACGCCATACTGCGGGCCGACGACCACCGCATACGGCTGCAGGTCCGCCCCACCAAGTCCCAGCTGGAGCGGTTCAATACCACCCCGGACAGTTCCTCATCATGAGACGTGGTGTGGAACTGTCCGGGAACGGGCCGGGGGCCGTGGCATACCCTCGGAGCGGCCGGAGGTCCCTCTACATACGGCATGGCGCCTGACGCAGGCAGCC
>JAGWAW010000002.1 GCA_021296165.1 Nitrosopumilaceae archaeon
TACACCTGTCTGGATAGGCTTTTGGGGGTCAGATTTGAGGCATTTGGATCAATCACCCGTCTTTGCGGGAGGAACCCGAATACGGCCGCCGTACGCTACTGTGCCCGCCTGGTATGCCCGGGAGGCGGCGCTGATTCACGCCTGCATAAGGCGCGGGCTCGGGGCGTACCGGCCCCTCATAATCCGAATATATCAGGGCGGCATACAGCCATAGTTGGCCCTGGTACCATTTCTGGACGAGCCCCTGACATATCCAATCTTCGCCATAATAGCGCTGGGCGGATCCTCCTTCGCGGGGCTTCTCCAAGGCTGGATACTGGGTAAGGCCGTCTCGGCCCGGTTTGGGATGGTGCGCCGGCACGCCGTTCCGTTCTCGGTCGGGCTGCTGGTGCTCTTCTTGGCCAACGCCATGATCAGCCTTCCCCGCTTCTCGTCGCCGGACAAGATCCGGATCTCCACGCTGCTGGAGTCTGCCGAGCCCGGGGCCTTGGCCGACGCGTTCTTTACGCTGCTGGGCGTGGGGACCGGTTTTCTGGCCATATTCGCCATATCGGTGACCGTCATCAGCTTGGTGCTGCTCCGGATGGCCACCATACGGGGGGCCGCCAAGGCATTCGTCATTATAGTGAGCGCCCTGGCCATGGTGCTGACGGCCGCCTCTAGGTTCACGTACCTGTCCCCTAGCGGCTTGGAGGTGCTGCTGTACTTTGCGTACCAGCTGGCGATCGCGGCGGGCATATGTATGGGGACGATCCGCGGGCGATCGAAGCTCCCACAGTATAAATAATGGGGCGTCGGCATCATGCCGACATCGATTCAAACCGATCGGGGAACAAGCTGGCAGCCAGTGCGTTAGGCTGCCAGCCCCATTATATGTGCCTGAGGGGGATGGCTGCGCACTGCCACGGTGTGGGGTGCCACGCGGGCCGGCGCGTCTATGCCAGCGCCGCCAGCCTGGAGTTCAGCGAGCGGACATAGTCGAAGCCCTCCCGCCAAAAGTTGGCCGACCCTATGTCAAATCCGTACCCAGCCAGCAGCTCCTCGGGTTTCTGGGAGCCCCCGGCGGCCAGTATTCCCTCGTATACCGCAGCAAAGCCGCTCCCCTCCCTCTTGTGGCGCTGGAAGAGCGCTGCGGCCAGCAGGTTGCCGAACGAGTACGAGTAGCAGTAGAACGGGGAGTGGTAAAAGTGGGGGATGGCCAGCCACTCGGACGCAAAGTCGTCCGAAACATCTACCGAGTCTGCGAACTGCTCTGCCAGCGTCTTGGCGTACGCCCCGGACACCTCGCTGGGGGTGGCCCCATCAGCCAGCATGCTGTGGGCCCGGGTCTCGAATATGGTAAAGAACGCCTGCCGGGGTATTGTGGCGTACAGGTCGTCCAGCTTGCCGGCCAGCACCTTGGCCTCCTCGGCGGGGTCCATCCTGCCTGACATGGCATCAAAGAGCAGCATCTCCGAAAATGTCGAGGCTGTCTCGGCCAGCGGCAGGGGGGCGTGCTGGACCAGTATGGACTTGGAGTCGGCCGCCATGCTGTGCACGGCGTGGCCCAGCTCGTGAGCCATTGTAAAGACGTCCCTAGTCTCGCCGGTGTAGTTGAGGAGCACATAGGGTGTGATGTCCGGGGATATGGTGCTGCAGAACGCCCCACTGATCTTGCCCTTTTGTATGGTGGAGTGTATGTGGTTCTCCTCGAATACCCTTCTGGCGTACCTCCCCAGCGTCCCGCTGAATGTGGTTATGGTGTCCAGCACCATTTTGGCGGCCTCACCGTACCCGTACTTCCTGTCGGCCCCGTGTAATGGAGCATACAGGTCGTACCTCCTGAGGCTCCCCAGTCCCAGCGCCGCCGCTTTTTGCGCAAAGTACTCCTGGAACACTCCGACCCTCTCCCTGCAGACGTCCAGCAGCGATTCAATGGTGGAATCGTCTATGTTGCTGCCAGTGTTCATGACGGATATGGGGGACGCATACTTTCGCATCGTGATGTACTCGTTGCGCCCGCTCATCACCACGTTGCGGTATATCTCGCCCAGAACGTTCCGGCCGGCGGTGTACCTGTCCAGGATGGCCCTGTACGCGTCCTCCCGGTATTGCGGTATGGGACTCCTCACGTATGCGGTGAGCTCCTCGCGGCCCATGGTCTTTTTGACGCCGTCCACCGTTATGGTGTACGTGTACGCGTTGGTGATGGTGTCGTATATCTTGACCAGGGCAGAGGTCCCGGTGACGTCCAGCAGGTTTATGACCTTCTCCTCGGCCTCGCTGAGGGAGTGGCGGGCCAGCCTCCTCTTGTGCATCAGGTGGGTCTTTAGGTCGCCGGAGGAGCCGGCCAGGCGTTCGGCATCGGCGTCGCCTATGCCGCGCTTCCACCACAGGTCGAAGAAGACTGTATGGTTGGCAACCTCCGACTCCAGCTGGTTGGTGCGGGCCACGGTGGCGGCGGCCTTCTCTGACTGGGTGTCCTCGGCGTACGAGAGGGATGCGTGCCCGCCTATGCGGGATATTTCTTTGGTTATCTCCTCGAGCCTTGACATATAATCGGCGAACCGCTCGGGGGTGGTGTCGCTATCCAGCGTATCCCTGATGCCGGCAAACTCGGCGGCCCTCCGGCGCAGGTTCTTGGAGTTGTCCTCCATGTCGTCCCCGTTCAGTATGTCTCCCAGATTCCAGGCGGTCTGCTCGTACACGAAGCGGACCTTCCCCATGCCTCCTAAATATGGTGCGCCCAGTCCATTCTCTTGTAAAATTGGGACCGCTTGGCTTGCGAGCTAATCGTCGGGCCTGCAGCCGTGATATGCTCGTCGTGTATGGTGAACATGATGCGTTTTGGGTTGCCCAGCCGCCTCAGACAGGTTTGGAGACGTATCTGAAGCTGCTTGTGTTCTGGACGTTGTGTGTGTAGAGATTATGCATAGACCCCGCAGATGCCAATTAATTTCATAATTCTGAATTTTTGGTGGACGGCCCGACCCGGTTTGGCCGCCTCAGAATGGCGGTTTTTGCGGCGGCCCCCGCCGGGCCGGCCCCCGAATGGCAAGATCTCGGGAAGTGGTGCGCAGCCTCCCCGCACCGGCGTGGTGCCGTCCATTTTGTGTATGGGTCGGGCGGCTCCGGGCCGCCCCCAAGTCAGCGCGCCCTCCAAGATCCCAGCCCGGCCATCAGGGCGGGGTCCTCCTTGGACTTTATCCTGTCCCACCTGCTCCTAAAGTTCACCAGCCCGGTAACCACGTTGAGCTCGTCGTTGAACTGCCCGGGGGTGCCGTCGTAGCGCTTGCGCATCAGCGCGTACCGCTTGATCTTCCCGATGGCATGCTCGACAATTATCCTGGAGCGGGTGACCTCGGTGTTGTGGTCGCGCTCCCGCTGGGTCAGTCCGCCGGTCTCCGGGTCGGATCCGGCGTTGCGCTTTGCCCCCATCCACGTCTCGGCCCCGGGGGTGTCCTTCTGGATGCCCTGGTAGCCCCTGTCGTAGATCCTGACCGGCCGCTCGTCCTCCGGCGTGTCCGGGTCGGCGGCCGCGTCGGACAGCGACCCGAAATCGGGCGGGCTCTCCCGGAATAGAGTGAGATCATTGGTGCTGCCCGGGGCGGTCCTGCTGATGTGGATTATTGTGCCGTCCGGGGATATGGTAATGTTGGTGTTGTAGGTGTGCTCCTTCTTCTTGCCGGAGTAGGTGGCCCTGTTCCAGTCGGGGTCCTTGGATCTCACCACCGGCATGTGCGTGCCGTCGGTGATGGTGGCGACCCTGGTGGACAGCCGCCCGCTGCCGACCTCCAGCGCCGGCCCGGCCAACATTCCCGGGATGCCGTTGCCGCCGGCCGGCGCCCCCGTTACGGTGGGGGCCGGCGGCTCGTCCGTCGCGGCGACGGGGGCAGGCGGACCGGACCGGGAGATCGGCCCGGGCCGCTCGGGGGCGGGGGCGGCTGCCACCGCCGGGACCGGCGTGGGGGAGCCGGCCAGAAATGGCCGCTCCGCCCCCGGGACGTCAGCTCCGCCGTCAGCTCCGCCGTCAGCTCCGCCGTCAGCCCCACAACGCCTCTCGTAGACGCCCCGTATTATCTCAGTTAGGTTGCGCGCGGTGGGCAGTATCTCGGCCAGTACCCCGTTGACCACTTTCAGGTACCTGCTGACGGTTCCCTGGTCTATCCCGAAGAAGACCCCCAGAATGGCCTCGGTGTTGGCCTCCTTCTTGTGGATCAGGGACATCAGGAGGGCGTGGCGGATGTACAGCCTGGACCGCGTCCCGGGATCAGACGCCCGAATGTCGTCGTCCCAGAAGAGGCGGTCAAGGCCACGCTCGGCCACCCGTTCGGCGAACCTGATGCACAGGTAGTCGAACTGCTCCGGACTCATCATGGTCATGGTTCGTAGCTTCTTTGCATTTTGTATGATCTCGTCCAGAGTGGTCAGCACCAGCATGTGAACGTCCCTCCTTGGACCATACGTCCGGTTTTTCATCATCAGGGCGGTGATCAGGCGCCTGTCCGATATGGCGCCGCCTCCAACCCGCGACATGTCAAACGCCCTGTCCGGCGTACGGTTCCGCCAGTCCAGGGCCGAAGGTTCCAGTTCGGCGGCACTGCGATCTCCACCGTGATCCCCATCCCGGATTCCGGCCGGGGCGTCCCCGTCCGGTGTTTGGTTTGCCGGCGTCCCAGAGTCCCCGCACCCTGACGTTTCGCTGGCAGCTGCCATGGGGGTGCGGCGGGATCACCCCATATGATCGCACCGGTCACCATGCGGCCGCGCTACGGCCTCCTGGGTGCAGGGATCGCTGTGTGTTGGCCGTTGTTGGGACACAGAATGTGCGGCATAGGCCTGTTCCAGCTACTGATCCAATCTCAGCCGCACTTTGTAAATTTCAAATTAATTGCGGGACAAGAGGGTCTGTGCATAATCTCTATTCGGCTTGCTATGGTGTGATTTGGAGATGCTGGCTGGCGAGATGCTGGTGAGGGCGACCACACACTACCCGATCAGCTACCTCCAACATTTGGAATATGGGCATACTGCCAGCACAGACAACGAGAACGACTCGTCGCGATCAACTAACACGTCTTTTGAAGGGATGGCCAAATTATTGTCGAAAGTGGACAAGTGTAGATCTGATGCCAGAAATGATATTTTGTCGTAAGACTAATATACCAAAAAAAAGTTAATGTAACCATGGGAGATGTCATCTGGGGAAACGGGTCTAACACACTCTCGGCCAGTTCGTTTGTTCTCAATGTGACACACCGAAAGAACGGGAACAGGGACGACTATTCCGATATGGAAAAAATAACCGTAACTTCGGTGGACTTGCCAGGCATGCCACGCAACAAGGACGACTGGACCGAAGAGTCGTTAAGGGCATGCGTGGTTGATGCCTTTCTGAAATGCGAAGTTGAACGAAGGGACGAATCTGGGACCATTATGGGAAAAATATCGCATTCCGGCGCCGGCGGATACTGATGTGGGAACCACAGATAGTTGATCACCTGTCGGTCGAAGAAATAATCTTGGATAGTCTAATATCCGGAAAAGTCCCCATGATCATCATTCGTAGCTTTTATGACCAGAAGAGCTGTCGAACGGCAGTTGAAAGAATAAAAAACCATGATCAAGCTCGATTCCAAGACGGGGAGTTAAGGCATATAGGTCCGTTTTTGATGGCACATGCAACCGACAAAGGAAAGTACTTCAAAGACTCGACGGAGTGCAGAATAACCCTTAAAGAGATATTCTGCGGGATCACGAATCCGGTGCTGCAGATCTACGAGGCGGTTGGCCGCATGTTTCCTGACCACTCCGTCTCATTGGCACGCGAATTCCAGTATGATTATTCCCAAGCCGTCATCCGAATACACGAGAAAGGAAGATCAGTTCCGGTCCACAAGGATAACGTAAAATACGAAGGACGAGAGTATGATGTGTCAAGCATAGACCACCAGCTATCCTGCGTGCTCCACCTTCAGGAGTCAGAAAGTGGCGGGGATCTAGTCTTGTATAATAGATCGTGGAAAAAAGATGATGAGCAGTTCCGTAACATAGACTTTGGATACTCGCGGAACCTAACAGAGTCCAGCCAATCCTACAGGGCGCCTAACCTTGAAGCAGGAGATTTGGTTATTATAAATCCTATCTATTATCACGAGGTTACAAGGATAATCGGAGATGTTCCCAGGATTACTCTTGGCATGTTTTTGGGGTTTTATAGCCAAAAGCGTAAGATTGTGGCATGGGCCTGAGACCAGACATTATGCGTAGTCTAATAAATAAAATCAGAATAAAATAGACGCTGATGCGCTCGCCCAGTACCCGTCATTCCCGAGACTTGATTAGTCATTAGCTATAAGATCGGCCCGTTACCCCTGCCGAAAGATCCACGTACCCCTACCCACTCCGGCAGGTCGTGCGTCTCTCCAAGACCATTCCAAAGAACGCCCGAGCCTTCAAAACCACCGTCGGTATATCGCTCCGGCAATTTGATTTTTTGATATGTGGCATCGAAACGACATGTGTAGAGGCTGAGGGGGCAAGGCTTGGCCGACAGGACAGAAAGTGGAGCATCCGTGGGGGTGCCATTCTCCCTTCTGTGGGGCAGGGCACTGATCACCCTGACGTGCAACATGCCTGACCTAGGGCGTAATGGCCCGCCCGTTCGGAATCAGATACACCCCAGTACCGCACAACATCGGACTGGCGGCCCCGCAGGATTGGCCAGGACTGGATCTTGCTGCCGCCCGCCGGAGCGGCCTTGCGGCTAATTGTGTAAAGTTTCGGGGCCCGAGCGGCCCGCCGGTATATCATACTATATTGTGCATGGCCCGCAGATCCGCGGCCATGGGGAGCAGCCTCTCGGGTGTGTCCACGCTTATGGTATCCTTCAGGGAGCGGCCCGCCGACTTTTTCTTGTTCCACACCATGGAATTGAACGCGACCACATCGGCGGCCGCGACCTTGGGGGGATCTGCACCCCTCGACTCCGGGAGCCGCTGCAGGTGTATACTCTCCTCAGAGTATAGCGCCCTCCACAGGTGGTCGGTTATGAACGGCACTATGGGGGCCAGCAGCCGCAGTATGGTGGAGAGCACCGTATGCATGGTCTGCACGGCCGCGGCGCCCTCCTGCTCCGTGAACCCGTCGCGCCGCGCCCGCCGCTTCACCATCTCTATGTAGTGAGCCGCAAACAAATTCCAGGTGAATTCCCGGACGGCCGTGGCCGGCACGAAAAAGTTGTACGAGCGGTACCCCTCACGACACCTCTCCACCAGCCGGTCCAGCTCGTACAGTATCCACGAGTCGGCGGGCAGGGGCTCGGCCTCCCCGGCCGGGGGAAACTCGGAGAGCAGCCGGGAGATGTTCCATATCTTGCTCAGGAACTTTCTCATCGAGTCTATCTTCTGCTCGTTGCACCTAAAGTCGTACCCGTGGTTCACCTCGCTGGCGCTCCACAGCCGGAAGGCGTCGGCTCCATACTTTTGTATCACCGGGTACGGGTCGATGGCGTTCCCTCGGCTCTTGCTCATCTTGAGCCCCCTCTCGTCCAGGCCGTATCCCATTATCCACGCCTCCCGCCAGGGAGCCCTGCCAGTCAGCAGATCGCACCTCAGCAGCGTATAGTACAGCCAGGTCCTCACTATATCCTTGGACTGGGGCCTGACCGCCGTCGGGTACGCCTTCTCAAAGAGGCCCGGATCGCGATCGTACCCGGACACGAAGAGCGGCGAGATGCTCGAGTCCATCCATGTGTCCAGGGTGCGGGTCTCGCCGGTGAACGCCTTCCCGCCGCACGAGTCGCACTTCCCCCCCGGGTACCCCTCCCGCCACGGCTGGTAGTACCGGCCCGGCTCCGGGACGTGGGGGCGGCCGCACGAGTCGCAGTACCACACGGGCACCTCCGTCCCATAATATCTGCGCCGGGAGACGGGCCAGTCTATGGTTATCGAGTCCAGCCAGTTGTGGAGTATCTGCCGGTGCATGGGGGGGTGGAACGTTATGGAGCCGGCCAGCTCCCGCATCCTGCCGATTTGGTCCTTCTGCTTCACGTAGTACTCGTCCATGGGGACGATCTCCACGGGCGTCCCGCTGCGCTCGGAGACCGGCGTGCGGTGCGTCATGTCCCGCTCGTACTCCAGTATGCCGGACTCCCTCATGTCCCGTATTATGGAATCGCGCGCCCGCTTGGGCCTCAGGCCGGCGTACCTGCCCGCCGCCGGGGTCATCCTGCCGTCCATCCCCACCGAGACGACCTCCTCCAGACCCAGCTCCCGGAACAGGGCCACGTCGTTGTGGTCGCCATAACTGCACACCATGACCGCCCCCGACCCAAAGTCGGGGCGGGCAGAGGGGTGCGCGTGTATGCGCACCGTATTGCCGTACACCGGGACGGTGGCAGTCCTGCCTATCATGCCGGCGTAGCGGTCATCGTCGGGGTTCACTATCACGGCCCGGCAGGCGCAGAGCAGCTCGGGGCGGGTGCTGGCTATCGTGACGGGGTCGGCGCCCTCCACCATAAACCTCATGCCCACCAGCTTGGAGGGCACGCCCTTGTAGGCTATCTCGGCGTCGGCGATGGTGGTGCCCGATGCCCAGTCGTAGTTGTTGGGCCGCGTGGCCAGGTATATGCGCCCCTCCCTCCACAGACGGATGAAGGTGGCCTGCGTCATGGAGCGGTACTGGGGGGCGTCGGTGTGGTAGCGGTCGTCCAGCTCGCCGCTCATGCCCAGCGCCCGCATTATCTGGACCATCTCCGACTCCAGCTCGTCGAGCGCCTCCCGGCACATCTCCAAAAACTCTCCCCGGGGGACGTCCCTCATGCGTATGTTGTGCTTCTTCTCGGTGTATATCTCGACGGGGAGGCCGTTGCGGTCTATCCCGATGGGGAAGTAGACGGGGCGGCCCTCCATCCGGGCGGCGCGCGCTATCATGTCTATCTGTGCGTAGTGCGCCGCGGCGCCTATGTGCCACGGCCTGCCGGAGGGATAGGGCGGCGGCGTGTCTATGGTGTAGTACGAGTCGGCGTCGGGCCTCGCATAGAGGTTCTCCCGGCCCCACCGCTCCAGCATCTCGTCCTCTATGCGGGGATCCCATGCCTTCTGGGGTATGGTGCGGGTCATGCTACCGGGGCACCCGGGATATGAGGTGGGATCCCTTGTTGTAGCCTTCGTATATGTAGACGCCCACGCCCTCCACGTTGTCGGGCAGGCTGGACTCCAGCAGCCGGATTATCTCTGTGGAGAGGTTCTCGACGGTGGCCTCGCCCCGGAGCAGGTATGCGGTGTGGGCGGGGACCTGCAGGTCGAAGCGGCCCCGGGGCCCGTCGAACGCTATGCGGTAGCGGTCGCCGTCGCGGGAGACCACGTACTTTTCGTTTATGAAGAACTTGTGGTCAAACTCCGCTATGACGCGGCGCACCAGCCTCTTGGCCTCCGAGAAGTCCACCAAGAGGTTGTCTCGGGTCCTGCCCACCAGCTCCACCATGACCGAGGATGTGTGGCCGTGCAGTATGGAACACTTCTCCACCAGGGGCAGTATGTGGGCGTAGTCGAACGAGAACGAGGGATCCTCTAGGAATATGGATCCGGTTTCGGGCGCGTCGCTGTACAGTATGATGTCGTCCATCTCCTTCAGGCGCGAGGCCAGCCGGGGATGCCCCATCCCTATTATGGAGGCGCCCTCCAGCCGGCGGCGCATCTGGGCGTACGCGGCGACGTCCTCGTCGCCGTCCAGCACATGTATGTAGCCGTCGGCGGTGCGGAAGCTGGCCCGGAGGGGGGGCTGTCCGGGGATGTCGCACCCGTACTCGTAGTCCTTGTGCAAAAAGTCCAGCAGTTTGGCCACGGAGAGCTCGGTGCGGGACCTCATCAGGTTGCCCCGGCCGTCTATATATCTAAAGTCCGAGTCGGTGATCCGGGCGGTCATGCGCATGCCGTCGGCACCCTGCAAATATTAACCCTCTAAGTTGTTGAGGGCGCCGGCCAGCCTCAGGTCCCGGTCGGTTATGCCCCCCGCGTCGTGCGTGGTGAGCCGTATGGTGACCCGGTTGTAGACGTTGGACCACTCCGGATGGTGGTTCATCCGCTCCGCCGCCAGGGCCGCCTTGGCCATGAACCCGAAGGCCCCCACAAAGTCGACGAACTCATACTCCCGGTATAGCTTGCCCTCCCGCAGGGACCACCCCGGCAGCGAGCCCAGTCGCTCCCGTATGTGGTCGGTGTCCAGCCTCTCCATGGTATGGGGGAGGGCGCTGCCTCAAATTTAAAGGCGCCCCCCTCCCAAGCCCTCCTGTGGAGGACGCGGGGGCCGGTACGCTGGAGGCGGTACGGCGGTGCCTGGGGGGTGCCCTGAATGGGTGCGAGCGGGTGGGCGTGGCCTTCTCGGGGGGCGTGGACAGCTCCCTGCTCGCCGTGGCCTGCTCCGAGCATGCGGGGGTGACGCTGCTGACGGTGGGCTTTGAGTCGAGCCACGACATGGAGTACTCGGCGCTGGCGGCGCCGCGGCTGCGCCTCCCCCACCACACCCGCGCCATATCCGACGAGGGGTTCGGGCAGGCGTACCGTCTGGTGGACAGGGAGGTTCCGCCGGGGCGGCCGCTCTCCTGGTATGAGAACTGCATCGCCTTCCACTTCGTGGCGGGGCTGGCCGCCGGTCTGGGGCTGGAGAGGGTGGTGGCGGCCAACGGCATCGACGAGCTCTTCTGCGGGTACGACTCATACCGCCGCATATACGACTCGGGGGAGGTGGCCATAAACGAGATGATCCGGCAGAAGACCGCCAACGAGATACGGATGGCAGATATCATGAGGGGGGTGGCCGGCCGGCAGGGCGTACTTCTGGAGCAGCCACTGCTGGGGGATACCTTTGTGGAGTTCTCTGGAATGGTGCCGCTGCACGAGAAGATCACCGGATCCGACGACTATCTCCGGAAGCACGCGGTGCGCCGGGCCGCCGCCCTGGCTGGGCTGCCCCCCGACATGTGCCTCAAGAGAAAGAAGGCGCTGCAGTACGGCACCCGCATACACCCCCGCCTGCTCAGGATGATTCGGCGGGGATTATAGACCCGGCCACCCCGCGTATTATCTCCTGCGAGGCTCCCAGGTGGGAGCCGGCATCGAATATCTTCTCTATGTCCTGGGGGTCCAGGCTGCCGGATATGGCGCCGTCCATGGAGATGGCGTCCCGGAAGTGGGCGCCGGTCTTGGCCGCCCGGAACGCCACCCGCTGGACGTTGCGGTACGCCTCCATCCTGGTGGCGCCCTTCCTTATGAGGGCGTCCATGACGAACTCGGCGTAGATCTGGCCCCTGGTCCTCTCCATGTTCTCCAGTATGCGGTCCCTGTTGATGACCAGTCGGGGCAGTATGCCCAGGGCCGTCTGAAGCATCTCGTCCAGTATTATGGACGACGTGGGTATGATGAACCGCTCGTTGGCCGAGTTGGAGAGGTCCCGCTCGTGCCAGAGGGGTACGTTCTCTAGGGCCACGCCCAGCTGGCTCCGCAGCAGCCTGGACAGCGAGGTTATCCGCTCGCTCTTGATGGGGTTGCGCTTTACGGGGACGGCGCTACTCCCCATCTGCCCCTCCGCAAACCTCTCGGCCACCTCGCCGATCTCCGTCCTCTGGAGGTTCCTGATCTCGACGGCCATCTTCTCCAGGGTGGATCCGATCAGGGCCAGGGCAAATACGTACTCGGCGTACCTCTCCCGGGGAACCACCTGCGTCGCGACGGCGGCCGGGATCATCCCCAGCTCCTCGGCCACCTCTCTCTGCACGTCAACGGCGGCCCGGCCCATCAGCGAGCCGGTGCCCACCACTCCCAGGGTCTTGCATATGATGACCCGGTCCCGGGTCTGGCCAAGCCGGCGGCCGTGCTCGGCCATCTCCTCGGCCCAGTTGGCGAACTTCAGCCCGAAGGACATGATGCTGGCGTGCTGGCCGTGCGTGCGCCCCACTGCCGGCAGGTCGGCGTATTTTAGGGCCGTCTCGGCCAGCATCCGGGCCAGCTCAGATACCTTGGGCGCTATGATGTCCAGCGCGTCCCTCATCTGCATCGAGTTGCTGGTGTCTACCAGGTCGTTGCTGGTGAGGCCGTAGTGTATCCAGGGTCGGGCGTAGAGGGTACACTTCTCGGCCAGCGCCTCGACCAGGGCCGCAGTGTCGTGGTCGCTCTTGGCCTCCAGCTCTGCTATGCGCGCCACGGTCACCTCCCCGGGGGACGCGGCGCGTGCGATACTCTGGGCCGCCCGGAGGGGTATCACCTTCAGTCTGCCTTGGGCGGCGGCGACCGCCCCCTCTATGCGGACTTGGTGGTCCACCTTTCTCTGGTCGCCGAACACCTCCCTCATCTCCGGCGTCCCGTACCTTCCCCCGTCGATGGGCAGTATGGCCATTGCCGTATCCGACGGACGGTTCGGAAATAAATCTACGGCCGGATCTGGTGGGGGGAGCGGCCGGCATTCCCCGACGGATCCGCCTGCATACACCAGGATGCCGGATCCCGACCAGACATCCCTGCGGATCCGCCGGGCGGCGCGGATCCGGACGGCAACTGCGGGCCGCAGCGTCGAAATTGTGTACCGAGCGGGATGATTCGCGGCGAGACAACCCTACCGTATATATACATTCGAGTTTTCATTCCTCCGTGGCTAAAACCAATCCGCATGTCAGCATAGAGAATGTGGTGGCCTCGGCTACCGTGGATCAGATGCTCAACCTCAACGAGATCAGCGAGAAATTCCCCCGGACCGAGTACAACCCCGAGCAGTTCCCCGGGTTGGTCTTCCGGCTGCAGAGTCCCCGGACCGCCACCCTGATATTCCGCACCGGCAAGATGGTCTGCACCGGCGCAAAGTCCGAGGAGATGTCCGTGGACGCGGTGCGCACCGTGGTGCAGAGGCTTCGGAAGGGTGGCGTCGAGGTAAAGAAGGACGCGGTGGTGACCATCCAGAACATGGTGGCGGCCATCAACCTGCAGGGCCGCATACACTTGGAGAAGGCCGCCCGGACGCTGCCGCGGAGCATGTACGAGCCAGAGCAGTTCCCCGGGCTGATCCACCGCATGCTGGACCCCAAGACGGTGATACTGCTGTTCGCCTCCGGCAAGCTGGTCTGCACCGGGGCCAAGAAGGAGAGCGACGTGTACAGATCCGTCCACAACCTGCACTCCCTGCTGGAGGAGAAGGATCTCATGCTGTATGAGAACTAGACGAAGGGCGGCGGCCGGGGTGTCCGAATGGGCTAGGAGTCCCTAAAGTCGAACGCAGACTCGTATGTCTGGTCCCCGTGGACGGCCCTCACAGTGTACGTCCCGGCGTTCCATCCGCCGGAGCCGGCCAAGGCGATGGTGTGAAAGGAGCCGTCGGCGTCTGGCAGGACGCTCTCGCGCCATACTTGGCCGGCGGGTCCCACTATGTGTACGTCCACCGCGCCGCCGTCCGAGAGGCCCTCCACCAGTATAAAGTCCCCAGCACCGTACTCCTCCGAGTCGACCTCCACGGTCAGCACGGGCTTCACGTCCACCGCGGTTCCTCCCGGGTCGCCGGGGAGGGTCAGCAGCGCCGCGGCGACGGCGACGGCGGCGACGGCCGCACCCGCCGCGATGACAATGGTCTTGGAGGAGGACTTGGCTGGGGCAGCGGCCGGGGCCGGCGACGGCCGCACCCGTACCTTCCGCGGGGCCGGGGCATCCTCGGCGGGGACGGAGCCGGCGTGCTTCTCCAGCAGTGAGTCTACATAGGCCCGCTCGTGGTTGCTGATCAGCTCCCCGTTCACGGCGGCCCGGTGTATCTGCTCTAGTATGCGCTTGTCGCCCACGCCCAAGCCCAGTAACGTTTGTGTGTCCTTGGCCAAGTTCTCGTCGGCGGGCCTCTCACTCAACGTTCTATGTGGACAAGGCGGCTTATTTATGGGGTTTGGTCGGCCGGTGCCACGGTGCATATTGGAGGCGGGGGGGGGGCGGAGGGGCCAGAAACCATGAACTTTTTAAAGGACCGATTCGTACAAACACACCATGAAACGCGTAACAGCCATCGTCCAAGCCGACAAGGTCAAGACTGTCACGGACGCGCTGGAAGGCAAGGTAGGTGGATTCATCATCTTGGAAGGCAAGGGACGAGGTTCTGGAGCACGGCCAACCGTCAGGATGGGTAGGGGCACCGGTACCATGAAAGCCGAGTACAATCAGGTGGCGAGTATCATCACGATAGTGGACGATGCCCAACTGAATGCAGCCATTGACGCCATATCCGGATCCGTCTACACTGGGACGGCGGGCGACGGGATAATTATCGTCAGCTCCGTAGACGACGTAATCAACATCGCATCGAAGAAGCAGGGTGCAGGCGCCCTCTAATCACTTTTTATTTAGCGGCTCCCCGGCTCCGCCGGGGGACACTTACTGATCCTGATGGCGACGCATCAGCAGGTATGCCACTATGCCGGCCACCACAGCTCCCACGGCTATCATGTCATACAAGCTCTCCCCGATGCCCCGGCATGTGATATAACCCTGCCGTCCACTGATTTGTGCATCCCCCGGTCATCCCTAAGCACGGATCATCACACCATGGTCGCATCCTGAGCGTAAAGACCAAGCGGACTTGAGGATGTACCTTGATTCCTATACTCCCACCGCTAGTGTCGTTTGAGGCGGCTGGGGGGCGACATCGGCCAGTCTTTCAGGCGGAGTACGGCCGTCGACAGCGACGCGGCGGACCCCCCATCCGACGATGCTCCGACCGCCCTCTGATCAAAAAAACGGCAGGGTGGCCGAATGGCCGCATACCGTACGCGCTACTCCTGCCCCTCTATGCCCATTAGGGTCAGTGTGGAGCGGATCTTTGGTATCTTCCTGACCTTCCAAGTTATAGTCTCCCGCAGCTTCTCCACCTGCTCGGACTCTACCTTGGCCAATATGTCATAGGCACCGAACGTCCCGTGTACTTCCACCACATCGTCCATGGACTTGAGTTCGGATACCACCGACTCCTCTGAACCGAGTTCGCAGTTTATCAGCACGTACGCTGTTGCCATTATTCCTTCACCGCCATGTGTCTGTGTATCGGCCACGATTATAAAAGTCGTCCGTGCCAGTGGCACACGGTCTCAGTGCCGTCCCACCCATCGGTATCGGTGATCCTCCTCCACGATCTCCGACACTAGGCGGTCCGTCCCGATGCGGCCGGCCACGTTCACCTCGAATATGCCCGGATATCCCCTCCAAGGAACGGGGGTAGGGAGCCGGACGGGCTCCTCCAGTACAAAGCCGTACCGGTTGTTCTCAAACCCACTCCCGGCCAGATGGAGGGCGGCATCCGCCCTGACCTCGGCGGCGTCCGCGTACCTCTTGACGTCGACCAGTCTGACCCGTCCTACGATGGCTCCGGTGACCGGCTCCCTCACCCCCAGCCGGCGGCAGTCGTCCTCTCTCACCTTGAGCGGAGCGTGCACCAGAAGGTCGCCACGGTGGCGCGTGCTCCACCGGCGCAGCTCGATGCGCTTTGCGCCCGAGACTATTAGGTCCGCGAACGGCTGCGACACGGATATGCACTTCAAGCTGGTACCCCGTCCAGATTCTGGCCCTCGACCATCGCGGGGCGTCCGGCGCGGCCGATTATAAACTGCCGCTCGCCCCACCGCGGCAAGCAGGGCGTGATCTGCATCTTTTTAAATAACATGTTCTATTTTAGGCGGTGGACGTACCCATAGATGTTCGGCGGCTGAACCCGTGGTGGGACGACCCCGCTGCCGTGGACGGCGACGAGGACATAGTAAGATGGATGCCCACAAAGTACACGCCGGACACCCTGGACGATGTGGCACACGAGTCGGACGGCGCCGTGTACGTGCTGCGGGGCATGCGCCTGGTGGGCAAGACCACTCTGATAAAGATCATGATCAAGAGACTACTGGAGAACGGGGTGCCGCCGTTGCACATCCTGTACTATGAGTCGGACCAGCCGGAGAGCATACAGGAGGCGGCGGACTACCACGCCAGGATGGCCAACGGTTCCCCCGCTGCGGGCCGCCGCTACCTCTTTCTGGACGGTGCCGCATCCATTCCCAAGTGGACCGAGCGCATCGGGGACGTCCTCAGGGCGGCCCGGGACTCCATCGTCACAGTATCAGGCTACGCCAATGAGATAGGCTACGCCGACGAGGCCGGTATGCGCATACCCGACTTCCGCCGCATAGTGTCCCCGCCCGCAGGCTCCCGCAAGGGCGTCCACGCCAGGCTCGGTGTACGACGCGGCCGCGACGTTGTTCTGACGCCGATGAGCTTCTTTGAGTCGGCCGTCAGGATAGACAAGGAGATCGGCGAGTTTGCCCGGAGTACCAGCATGTTCTCGCCACAGGGCCGCCGCGACATATTTGGAAAGCTCATACGGCACGAGATCGACGGGCGCCTGGAGGAGCTGGCCGGGTACAAGAGGCAGTTGGACAGGGCGCTGGACGTGTACCTGTCCACCGGCGGCATGCCGCACGCCATAGCCGGCTACATCCGCAAGGGACTCTCTTGGGATCCGCTATACGAGACGCACCTGGACCGGATGCGCGAGGCATGGGATGTGCCGAGAAGGGACCCAGACCTCTTCGTACGCTTCGGGCGCTGGATGGCCAGCTACGAGGACAACCTCGTCTCCTGGGACAAGCTGGCCAAGGGTACCGGTATCACGCCGCCCCAGATGGTCCTCAACTACGCAAACCTGCTGGAGCGTCTCTTTGTGCTGCACATCCTGTACCGCCACAAGGACGGGCAGCCTGACACCAGCGCGGCCAAAAAGATCTTCTTTACGGATCCGGCGTACCTGCACATGTTCAGGTACTCGGCCGACCCCTGGTCCCTGCCCGCCCCGTTGTATGTGCCAGACCACCGGGACAAGGTGCTGGAGGGGGTGGTGGCCACACACCTGATGCGGCTGGCGCGGTTCATGACCGGCGGCGAGGGCTTTGATCCGCGCCGCTCCATATTCTACTGGACGGACAAAAAGTCCCGACCGGTGGACTTTGTGCTGGACTTGGGCGGGGACGTTCGCGTCCCCATGAAGGTGCAGACCGGCCACGTGAGCCGACGGGACATGTCCGCCCTGACCAGGTTCCTGAACCAGACCGAGTACGGCGGCCTGCTCTTGGGGATGGGGGATCTGGGCGAGCAGAGGGACTACCTGACGGTCCCCGCCTCGGTATTTCTCATGCTGGCCTAGGCGCGCTCACTCCCCGGCATCCAGTATGCCCAGCACCTTGCGGGGTATGTCCTGGAGGCGGCTGGTGGCCAGGGTGCGCTCGTACCCCAGCCTCTTGAGATTGGAGGCGATGGTGGTGGCGCGGGATGTGCCCGGCCCCAGGCCCAGCGCCACCATCCTTATGCCCCGGGATCGCACGGACCTGATTATCTCCCGGACCGCCGCCGGATCAGAGGGTTCGCCGTCGGTCAGCGTCAGGAATATGTCCGGCCTCCGGGCCTGCAGC
Source organism: Nitrosopumilaceae archaeon (assembly GCA_021296165.1). GTDB lineage: Archaea > Thermoproteota > Nitrososphaeria > Nitrososphaerales > Nitrosopumilaceae > VYCS01. Next base: position 17,450 of record JAGWAW010000002.1, read on the forward strand.
GCGGGCAGCATCTTCTGGTATACTTGGGCCAGGGGCGTGGAGCCGTTGGCCACTATCCCGGCCAGGCGCCGGGCGTGCACGCGCCCCCACCCGGACTCCTCGTTCTTTATGAGCCAGCAGACCACCTCCCTGTCCACCGTGCTGAACGCGTACGCGGCAAACCGCACGTCCAGATACGCGAGCACCTCGCAGAGGCCCAGGGTGGCCTTCTTGTAGCCGACCGCGTCGGCAGATATGCTGGATGAGTGGTCCAGCAGTATGACGACGCTGCTCTTAATGGAGCGGCGCGCGTCGGTTATGAACGGCTCGTGCCCGTCCAGGTAACTCTCCACGTCCAGCTCGTCGCCGGAGCGGCGGTGCACCTCGCTGTACCCGTTCTTCCATCTCCGGAACCGGGTCTTGAGACCGCCGATGAGATCCGCGTCGTATATGGCCGACTCGTCCACCCCCTCGGAGGCCGGCGTGCGGATACCACCCATGCCGGGTACCGAGTCCTTCTTCTCGTGTATGAGGGCCTCCTCGTTGACGGTGCGGTACTCGCCGGATACGGACTCGCCGGCCAGCACCGCGGCGGGATCCGTCCGGCCAAAGTCCCCCTCCCGGTTCTTCTGGACGGCCCCCAGAAACCGGGTCACGTCCCGGCGGTTTACGGGCATGTCCTGGCGCACGAACGGCAGGGACACCGGCACGGTCTGCAGCGAGTCTATGTCCAGGATGCGGATTATCTCGCCGGCCCTCTTCTCCATCCAGTCGGTGCCCAGATCCCCCTCCAGGGCTGCCCGCACCGCCTTCCCGGCCGCCCGGGAGGCGCGCAAAACCCTCTGGAAGTGGCCGGACTGCACCTCGCCCCGAAAGGCGCCGAACATGAAGTGCTGGTAGAACGCCTCCAGTATCTTGGCCCTGCCGTACACCTGCGTCAGCGGAGGCCGGGAGAGGAACCTGTAGGTCTGGCAGAACATGATCTCGTTGTCCATGCCCCTCCACATCCGGCGGCCCAGCGACTCCACCCTTCTCTCCTCCAGCATGTCCAGAACGAACCCGAAGGCGTGGTCCCGGCTCAGTATGCGCCGGCAGAAGCGCACCTTCATGGACTCGTACCACAGGTCCATCCGGAACTGCCTGTATCTGGCAAAGTCGTCCCCGGGCCTCCTCTCCACCGGGAACAGTATGATGCGGTTCTCGGTCAGGCGGGTGCGGGTTCCGGTCTTCTCGGAAAAGTCCACGCCGATGCGGGTGTTCCCCGACCACCGGCGGGCCAGGAAGGACCCGATCTCCGAGAAGGACTGCGCCGTGCGGGCCATCTACCCGAACATGGAGGTTATGATGTCTTTTACTTTCTGGTACTCCATCTCGCCCCACTGGGAGTATACGTTGCCGAAGACCATCCGGGCGGCCCGCTCGGCATCGGCGCCCGAGTCCAATAAAATGCCAAAGGCGATGGTCTCGCGGATGCTGGGCGAGTAGAAGAGCTCCTCGACGGCGGCTGCCTGCCGCAGTATGTTGGCCAGCCGGACGCCCTGCAGCACGGCCTCCCTGTGATTCCCGGAGGTGTGCCTGTCCACTATGTCGCACTCTGTATCCTCGGGGGGGTACTCCAGCCGGATCCTCACAGGAAACCTGCTCAGCAGCTGGGGCGGGAGCTCCTTGGTGCCTGAGTGGGAGAGGGGGTTTATGGTGCCGACCACGAACCACCCGTTCTGCGCCCGTATCGTCTCGCCGGAGGACTCCTTGAGTATGATCTGGCGCCGGTCGTCCAGCGACTCGTCCAGCCGTATGAGAACGTCGGCCTCGGCGGCGTTGAGCTCGTCCAGGTACAGCATGCTGCCGCTCCTCATGGACCGCACCAGCAGGCCCTCGGCGAAGCCGACGGTCCCGTTGTCCAGCGTCTTGGTGCCCACGAGGTGGCTCTCCCGGGTCCGGAGGCTGAAGTTTATGGACTCCAGGTTGGCTCCCACATGGTCGGCGAACCGGCGCACCAGGGTGGTCTTGCCGGTCCCCTTGGGGCCAATCACCAGCACGAAGAGGCCCGCCTTGTAGGCCCTCTCCAGTATGCCTATGGAGTCGTTCCAGTCCAGGTATGTGGGCTCCATTGTATGGGGGGCGCCCTCCCTGCAAATTATATGTAGCCGTCGGGCTGTATGCGTTCCCAGGATCGGGGACGCGCGGCCGGGTATGTGTACTGGGATCGTGTGCCGGCGTGTCAGGGCGGCGCGTACGCGGTGATGGTATCGTCGGCCAGGGAGTACCTGCCTATCTCCGCCCACCCATCCCCTACGGCGCGCCAGACAGCATAGTCGGCGGAGGCTAGGTCCCCGGCCTCGTTCAGGATTATGTCCCCGATGGCGCCGCGGTAGCCGGCCGCCACCCCGCCCAGTGCCGACCTGAGTTCTGCCGCGTCGGTTGTTCCCGCATGCAGTATCGAGAGGCCTACCAGCCAGGCCGCGTCGTACGAGGGGTAGACGTACGCGCTGACGGCCTGTCCGAACATGTCCGAGATATGCGCCTGGACGCGCCCGTGGAGGCGGCCGGGGTCCTCCGTTATCTGCACGGCGGTGAGTCCGACCCCCTCGGCCCACTCGGCCAGGCCGCCCTCCACCAGCTCGGCGCGCCCCGCCACCGTCTCGGAGCCGAACCACCGCACGCTCGACAGAATGTCATGGGATGATGCGGCCCGGGCTATCTCTGTCGACTCCGAATGCGATATCATGAGGACGGCTACCCTGTCGGCCCCGTGCTCGCCGACCAGCGCCTCTACCTCGGACGCCAGCCTGGACGCCTCCGCCGAGAACTCGGTTTGGCCTAGGCCGTATCGGATCCCATCTGCCACTGTGCCTCCGCGATGTGCTACAAAGTTCTCCGCGACAGTCCTGTGCAGGTCGTCCCCGTAGGGGTCGGCCACCCATATGGGGACCAGCACCCCAACCCCCTCGCTCTCCAGTAGCCTGCCCAGCGCGACGCCCTGCCGGGAATCGTCGGGTACCAGCCGGTACAGGCTGTCGTCCGCGATGGCCAGGCTCGGGGCAGTGGAGCAGCAGCTGAGCATCGTCATGCCGTTGGGGTCGGCGTACAGCTTGACCGCCTTGGCGCTGGCGCTGGTTCCCGGCCCCAGTATGATGTCTATTCCACGCTGGTGCATCTCTTCGGCCAGCTGCAGGGCTCGGACAGGATCGGCGAGCGGATCTTCTGCGACGAGGACCATCCTCCAGTCCGCGCCTATCCCATTCAGAAATGCGTTAAAGTCTTCGGCCCCCAGCCGCGTGGCGGCCAAGGTGGCTCCCCGGGAGCCGTTGTCGATCGGAAGCAGCACGCCAACCTCCACCTCGCCGCTGGGCTGTCCGGGTGCGGTAAGCAGGTCATGCTCCCCCAGGTATGTCGTCTTGGCCCTCCAAGTGTTATCCTCCACGGACCATACGGCATAGTCGTGCAGGTCCAGGTCCCCGGCTCCGTCCAGCCGGGCGGAGCTCATAGCCCCCGTATATTGGCTGGCCACCCCGGGAAGGGCGGCCTTTACCGCAGGAGTGTCGGCGCCGCCGGCGGCCTCTATGGCCTTGCCTACGACCCACACCGCGTCATATGCCGGGTAGATATACGGCGAGATATCCTCGCCAAAGTCCGCCGCCACGGCATTCCTTACATACGCGCCCCGCTCTCCGTTGGAGACGAAGGGCTGCACGGCCCGAAACTCCACCTCTGTTAGAAATCCTACAGACACCTCATCGTCCAGCAGGGCGCCGCTCTGGGCCGCGGACCCATCGCCGTACCATCTAACACTCTTCAGCTGATCGTACTGGGCGGCGGCTCGTATTATGGCTTCCACCTCGTCGAAGCCTATCACCAGTACCGCCACCCTGTCGGCGCCATACGTCTCGGAGGCCTCGGCGACGTACTTGTTCAGCAGCTGGACCTCCAGCGAATGCTCCGGGGTAGTGGGATCATACCGCACGCCCACCTGGACAATGCCGCCCCGGCCCTCAAAGTCTCTAGCCGCCGCGTCCCTGAGTCCGTTCCCGTAGGAGTCGCCCCTCCAGAACGGCACCAGGACTCGTACGCCGTCACTGTCCAGCAGTTTTCCCAGGGCTTGGCCCTGTCCGGCGTCGTTGGGGGCCAGCCGGAATACTGCGTCGCCGGGTATGGCCAGGTTTGGGGCCGTGGATGATGGGCTGACCAGAAGCATGCCGTTGGCGTTCACATAGTCTATAATTCGCTCCAGACCGGCGCTGGTGTCGGGGCCGATCACGATATCTATGCCCCGGGAGTTCATGGATAGTATGCTGTCCAAGGCGACATCCGGATCTGTCTGGACATCCTCCAGTACCCACTCCAGGGACCACAGGGCACCGCTCTGGTTCAGGTACGCGTTGAAGTCGTCGACGGCCAGTCTGGCCGCCGCGTCCATCTGGCCGCCGCTGGAGCTGCTACTCCCCGACAGCGAGAGCAGCCCACCGATTTGTATCGTTCCCGTCGGGCCGTCGGCGGCAACGCAGCCGGGTATTACCGCGAGCATCCCCGCCGTGAGTATTGCCACAAAAAGCCTGTTCAACGTGCTACGCCGTCTTGTCAGTGTGTATTAAAACATGTCTCGGAGGCTCTCTCTACAAGAATGGGTCCATGTTGCTGACACATGACGCAACTAAGAAAGACAAATTCTCCAACCCTATACCTGTTAAATCTAAATACTGGTATGAAGGTGCAAGAGATGTACCGAATCACAAGCGCGACTTTCTCAATATCGTAGACCATGTCAACTGTACTAGGCAGTCCAACTTGAATCCCAATGACTTTAAACTGAAAATTTATTCCAAAGATAGGGACTAATACTAATTGACTTGGCTTCCATGCCTGTCATGATAGCATTGCACAATTTGTACGACGGCCTTCTCCGTACTATGCATCAGGCTGTCATCCAGACCACAATGTCCTTCAATATTGGGGTTCTATCGCAAGAATGAGTGATTGATCTAAATTATCCAGATCCGGCACCATGATCTGTCCCAGTTGAGGGTACGGGCTGTCAACTACAAGAACTCCCTGCTGTGATAAGGATGCCAACATTCCTGCCGACTATCATGCATACGCGCCGCCGAGATGTTTCCAGCTAAAACTGTAGCCTGCCAGTAACCAACGAGGCCACCCGCACGGCATCCCGGCTCTCTGCCACGTTGTGGGTGCGAATAATGTCGGCGCCCCCCGCCACGGCCAGCGCCTCGGCGGCCAGGGATCCGAACATCCTGCCGTCCGGCCCCCTGCCGTCCAGCATGCGTCCTATGAAGGACTTGTTGGATGCCGAGACCAGCACGGGCAGGCCCCCGCCCACCTCCCTCAGCGTACCCAGCATGGAGGCGTCCCGGCGCGCCCAGTCGTCCCGTATCTTGGTGTGCAGGCCCCCAAGCCCCCCGTCCCTGAAGAAGCCTATGGCCGGGTCCACCGCCAGCTTGTCCGGATCCGCCCCGTACTCCAGGGCCCTCCGCACCGCCCCAGACAGTATGGCGGCGGTGTCGGTCGCGTCGCCGGTGCGCGTGCCCGGATCGTGGGCGCACAGTACCACCGACGGATCATACCTGGATATCACCGACCGCATACCCGGATCATACATCAGGCCGGTGACGTCATTCAGTATGGATGCTCCCGCGTCCATGGCCGCGCCGGCCACCCTGCTGCGGCACGTGTCCACCGAGACCGGCAGTCTACACGACTCCACGACGGCACTAACGCCAGCCACCGCCCTCTCCCTCTCAGTATCCTCGGAGACCCAGGTGTCCAGGTATGGCGCCGTGGACATCCCCCCCACGTCGATGTAGTCGGCGCCGTCCCCCGCCATGCGGGCGGCCGCGCCGGCCACCATGTCGCGCGATATCCTTACCGACGCGCCGTGGAACGACTCGGGACTGGTGTTGATTATCCCCATTATGCGCACCGGGCAGCCGGGCCCCGCCGCCAGTCCACCAATCATACATTTTAACGACAACGATACCATAATAGTTGTGTTACCGGGGTGGGACAGGCAGTACAGGAGCATAGTAGCCGAGTTCGGATACAGCCCTCAGGAGGACTCCCGCGCCGCAGCCCTGCTGGACGAGATGCTTCCGGGCCCGCCGGACACGGGGCGCCTCCGGGATATAATATCCGGAAGGACCGTGGTCTGCGCCGGCGCCGGGGCGTCCCTATTGGAATCCCTACCGCACATAGGGCGCTCGTCGGCGTCGTGTATAGCGGCCGACTCGGCACTGCCGCCGCTCCTCAAGCACGGCATACTCCCCGATATAGTGGTCACGGACTTGGACGGGGATGCCGAATCCCTGACGGTAGCCGCCGGCCGGGGGTCAATGATCGTGGTGCACGCCCACGGCGACAATGCGGACCGCCTGCACATGGCGCGTGGGCTGCCCGGATGTATTGGAACGGCCCAGACGCCGCCCACCGGGCACGTGCAGAACTACGGCGGCTTCACCGACGGGGACCGGGCGGCCTTTCTGGCTAGCCGGTTTGGGGCCCGGCGCATAATACTCTGCGGCATGGACCTGGGCGGGCCGGTCACCGGCTGGTCCAACAGCACGCCCGAGAAGCCCCGCAAGCTCCGGGCCGCCGCCAGGCTGCTGGAGTGGATGGCCAAGTTTACGTCCTCGTCGCTCTACACCGTGTCGTACCCGCTTCGGGGCTTTCAGGTAATATCTCCGGATCAAATCTCTAGGTTGGCCGGCGAACGATCATCCCATAAAAATAATAATCGTCCCCCGCCGCCACAGGTGGTGAAACTCAGCTCCGAGCAGATCCAGGGCATTGCCGCCCTTCGCGAGAAGCTGAACGGGCGCGTCATACAGCTGCATGAGGAGCTGGAGGAGACCAACCTGAACATAGCCGCCCTGGATGCGGCTCTGAAGCGGTCCAGCTTTGCAAAGGCCTCCGAGTACACCCCGCAGGACGAGGCTCCTCCCGAAGAGCCGCCCGCCCCCCAGGCCGACATGCATAATGCAGCCGAGCCGCCCCGAACCGCGGCTCCGGCCCATGATGCCGGGCCGTCCGCCCCCAAGCCCATCACCGCCGCAAAGAGGGATGACCCCATAGGATTCATCCGCACGTACCCCGACCGGATAGTTGTGGAGATAGAGGAGGATGTCACAATACCTACGGCCACCTCCCCATTCCGGACATTCTTCTTGGACCGCGTGCTGGGCGAGATGGAAAAGAAGGACACCGCCGAGGTGGATGCGGGCCTCCTCCCGGCCGGCTCGGCCCTGTCGTTTGAGATAGACGACCCTGGCGGGAGCATCAGGGGGATGACAATAACCAACTACCGCACCGACGAGAGGGCGCGGGAGATAGACAGCACGGTCAGGTGGGTCCTGAACAGGATGCTGGAGAATGCCGGCTGAGACGACCGATCGCATAGCGGTGCTGGATTTTGGTTCCCAGTACAGCCACCTGATATGCCGGCGCATCAGGGACTTTTCGGTGCGGGCCGAACTGCTCCCGTTTGATGCGCCCGCCGCCGAGGTGCTATCCGATGGCACCCTGGGGATAATACTGTCCGGGGGGCCGGCCAGCACGTACGAGGAGGGCGCTCCCATGCCGCAGCAGGGCATAGTGGAGTCCGGACTCCCCATATTGGGCATATGCTACGGCCATCAGGTGATAGTCACCAAGTATGGTGGGCGCGTTCGGCGCGTCTCCCGGGAGTATGGCCCCTCCACCCTGACCGTGGACGACGAGTCGGGGCTGCTGGCCGGCATAGGCCCCACTGTCCGGGCCTGGATGAGCCACGGCGACGAGGCCGAGGAGATACCCGAGTCATTCCATGTCATAGGCCACACGGAGGGGGCCGCGGCGGCAGCCATATCCGACAGGGCCGGCCGCATATTCGGAATACAGTTCCATCCGGAGGTGGCACACACGCCCCGGGGAACGGACATCCTGCGGAACTTTGCGGTGGGCATATGCGGCGCCCGGCAGGAGTGGACCATGGAGGCGTTCGTGGAGCGGTCGGTGCGGCGGCTCTCGAATATTTCTGGCCGCATACTGTGCGGCGTCAGCGGGGGTGTGGACTCGAGTGTGGCCGCCGCCCTGCTGCACCGGGCTGTAGGGGACCGGCTCCAGTGCATCTTCGTGGACAACGGCCTGCTGCGATACCAAGAGGCCTCCCAAGTCACCGATATGTTCTCCGGGCTGGGCGTCAACTTTGACACGGTAGATGCTTCCGTATCGTTCTTGGCGGCGCTGGAGGGCGTGGACGACCCCGAGGCAAAGCGCAAGATAATAGGCGAGGAGTTCGTGCGCGCCTTCACCAGATACTCCAAGGAGAAGGACCAGTTCAAGTGGCTGGCCCAGGGCACCCTGTACCCGGATGTAATAGAGAGCGGTGTCTCCGGCGGGCCGGCGGCGGTGATAAAATCGCACCACAACGTGGGCGGGCTCCCCGACTGGCTGGGACTGGAGGTTTTGGAACCGCTGCGGGACCTCTACAAGGACGAGGTCCGGAGGCTGGGGCGCATACTGGGGCTCCCCGAGCGGTTCTTGGTGAGGCACCCGTTCCCCGGGCCGGGGCTGGGCGTGCGCGTAATGGGCGAGGTGACCACCGAGAAGCTCCGCATATGCCGGGAGGCCAGCCACATAGTGGAGGAGGAGCTGGACCGGGCCGGCCTGTACGATTCAGTGTGGCAGGCATACGCGGCGGTGGGCGACGACCGGGCCGTGGGGGTGGTGGGCGACTTCCGCCTGTACGGGTACGTGGTCATGATCCGGGTGGTCGAGTCGGTGGACGCCATGACGGCGGACTGGGCTAGATTGGACCACTCACTGCTGGGTGCGATGAGCAGCCGCATCACCAACGAGGTGGAGGGCGTCGCTTGGGTCACCTATGCGATATCCAGCAAGCCGCCGGCCACCATCGAGCCGCAGTAGTGCCGGATCCGCGGGTATGCGTGCGCCGGCGCCAAAGTGTGTGGTAGACCAACCCTTACCCGGGCGCTGTGGTCCGCACGGCGCCTTGCCGGATATGGGACGCGCGTCTTGCGCGGTTATCCGCGGCAGCGGCACAAACGTTCAGTGCGGGACAGCCGATCCTGCATTTCTGCGGTTCCGTCCGGCGCCGTGCTCCGAAAATATAGGATCCTGTCTTGGCGCGCCATGAGCCAGGCATTATATCTGGGATCATAAACGACCCACCTGCTTTATGCCAAAAATTTCCCACCAGGATCTCCAAACAGGGTATTGCGCGGATCAAGCCTTATTTTTACCAGAACACCGGAATAATGCTCCCATAAAAGCGGCTCTTGGCAGGCCGTCCGACTGTTCTATGAAGATTATGCATAAACCAATTCTAAACGGGAAACAAGGAAATTTTACGAGGGATCCTGTTACGGTGCAGTGGTCTGTGTATCTTATCTGATGTGCCTGTCTAGGGCGCCCTTCCTCACTGATTTATATCCGGTCTAGCATGATGCGCACAAACGGCCTATGCTATGGGGATATCCATGGACCGACCATGTACTAGTGCTGGGGCATCACGCGCGCGGCCAACGAGCGCCCAAGCGGAATGTACCGCCAGTGAGTAGCCACTCCGCGATCAAAAAAAGAGTCAAACACGTAATGTTAGTGTGCGCTGTTAGTTGTGAGGGTTCTTTCCTGACGGATTCCCTGTCTTGCTGGCACCGCCGGCCTTGCCGGCGCCGCCACCTCTTCCTGCTTTTGCCATAAAGGGGGTTGTGCCCCGCGTGGATATAAACAACGCGAACAAGGGAGATTATTCGCATCTCTCCAAATCACTACAGTCGAGTGTGAATCTGCTGTAAAGTTGGAGATTGTGAATATTCTCCAAGTCTAACCACTGGTCCGTCGTTTCTACTCTCTCCACTACCTAGGGGAATATTCACAATCTAATTGATCTCAAACAATAGCAAGATTTTGTCGATTTTTGTCCAAAATGTGCCTGTCCCT
>JAGWAW010000080.1 GCA_021296165.1 Nitrosopumilaceae archaeon
TTGGACAAGGGTTGGGTCTTGACAGACGGGTGCTGTCCGGTTTGTGCTCTTTTTGTCACAGATTTTTGGACAAGGCCCCGCCGTCCAAAAACAATTTAGTGAAGGGCCTCCATGCGATACCATTGAACTGGTACTTGGGCATCGGCGGGATCGCATGCTTGGTGGTGGGGCTGGTGGGGCAGGCCTTTGAGCTGAGGAGGCTGCGCCAGGCCGAGTACGGCGACGAGCTGGGATCCCCCAACCTGTTCACTGACCGCAGGAACATCAAGTGGTACGCCGTGATAGGCGCGGGGATAGCCATGTGGTACGCGGCCGAGCGCATGTAGATCTATGGGGCGGTCCCATCCGGCAGAAACCGGACGGAGTTGAGCCCCTCCTCGGTCAGGGAGACCCACTGACTCCTCCCACCTTCTCGGTCCTGACAAGGTTCCACCGTATGAGCGGGTCGATTATGCTCCCGGTCATGCGGGAGAGGCCGGCCGTCTCCATGGAGTGCTCCCGGCCGCGGACCACCAGCACGTCGGGGGTCTCAGGCACCCGGACGGCCGCGTCGCTTACCATCACCACCAGCCCGGCCTCCTGCAGCCTGTTCAGCAGATCCTTCTTCCGTATGCGGTTGCCGTTATTTCGTATGATGTGCATGGTGTTGACCAGCAGCGGAGGAGGGATCTGGACGGTGTATTGGGGCAGCGGCATGACCTCACGCACCCCGGTGGAGAACGGACCGTCCCGGCGGTGGTACTCTTCTGGCTCGGCGTAGTAGGGGCGGACCCTGCCTGTGCCGTTGAACATCATGCAGGCCATCATGCAGCCGACGGCCTGTATCTTGGAGCCCGAGGACAGGTTGACCAGGATGTGGTTCTCCCCCTCCAGGCTTATTATCTCTCGGGTTGCCCGTATTATGTCAAAGAGATCCCCGCGGTCGTGCTCCATCGTGCGCACCTCGATCTTGGCGTCCGCCAGCCCGGCCCGCACGCCCTCCAGAAAGTCCCGGGCGGTGTCATCATGCCGGGGAATCAAAAGCCACACCCTGTCGGCGCTGTTCCGCACGGCCGGGAGGACTATGCGGTCCTCAGCGTGGACGCGCCGGTCGTTCAGCTGGGGGTTTCCGGACATGCTACGACGGCATGGGGTGAGCCGTGCCGCCTTTATGTATGCGCCCGACCAGGACGGAACGGGTTGTCCGCGTGGGGGTCGGCGTCCCGGTACCTGTCCATCTCCTCCAGACAGAGCTGGTGCAGCAGGGAGCACCGGTTGCGGCGGGCCTGCCGCATTATGCGTTCCATGTCGCCGTCCCGTATTCCTTGGGCGGCCAGAAACGCCTCGTCCTCCATCCCCAGGGAGCGGTACGCCCGGGCCCGGGCATTGGCGGCCTCCCGCAGCGACGGGTCCAGGCGCAGGGCCGCGTCATAGCGTGATATGGACTGGCGGACGCGTCCGGTGCGCTCCAGCGAGAGGGCCCCGTTCATCAGGGCCGTGGTGTTGTGCGGGTCCAGCTTCAGGGAGCGCTCAAAGTATTCGGCGGCCTCGGCGTACCGGCCCATCTCGGCCAGCGCCAAGCCGGCGCTGTTCAGCGTCCAGACGTCGCGGGGATCTGCCTTCAGCATCTCCTCACAGCTCTCCAGCACCTCTCCGTACCTGTGCAGGTTCTCTAGGGCGTATATCGTGTTGCGGAGGGCGTACGGGTCGCCCCGCTCCCGCTCCAGTACGCTCCTGCAGCGCGCCAGCGCCTCCTCGTACAGCCCCAAGTGCAGGCACGCCGTCGCGCAGTTCTCCAGGGCCAGCATCTCGGCGGGATCCTTCTCCAGCCGCATGTTGCAGTAGTCGCGCAGCTCGGAGTACCGGCCCGAGTCGTACAGAGTGCTGATTACGTTGGAGGGCTCCAGCGGATCCGGCATTGCTGTACGTATGGGCGGGGGTGGTTTATCTATTCTGCCAGCTCCAGCACCGCCAAGGCGCGCTTGTAGTGCACCTCGTCGATCATCCTGCCATCCAGCTGGATGGCCCCCCTGCCGCCGCCGAGGGCCCCGCGGTATTCCTCGCATACCCGCCTTGCCCAGCGGATCTCCGGCCCGGTGGGCGCAAAGGCGTGGTGCGCGGCGTCTATCTGGTCGGGGTGTATGAGGGACTTGCCCGCGTACCCCATGCTCCGGCCCAGCCGGCAGTCGGCCTCAAAACCGGCCACGTCCCGGATGTCCTGCCATATCCCGTCTATGGCCGGAACGCCGGCGGCGGCAGCATCCACCGGAACCTTGGAGCGGGCGTACAGGGCCGTTCCCGGGTCCTTGGAGTACTCCATTCCCATGTCGTTGAGAAGGTCGAATATGCCGAAGACCACGCCGCACACCCGGGGGCCGTGGGCGGCTATGGAGTACGCGTTCAGCACGCCGGCGGCCGACTCTATCGACGGCAGCAGGAGAGTGGTCGACCTCTCCAGCCGCTCCACCGTGTTGGATACCACGTCCATCTCTCCGGCGCCGTTCACCTTGGGCACCACCACCCCGTCGGGCCGCCCCCGCAGCACGCCGTCCAGATCCTCGGGTATGAGCCCCGAGTCCGGGCTGTTGACCCGGACGAATACCTGGGAGCGGTACCCTCCGCCCCGCAGGGCGCCGGCCACCATCTCCCGGGCCTCCACCTTCCGGCCCGGCGGAACGGAGTCCTCCAGATCCAGGCACACGATATCCGCCTCCAGGTTCCGCGCCTTGGCGAGGAACCGGGGATTGTTTCCGGGTACAAAAATAAGGCTGCGGAAGAGATCCGGCATGTGTAGGCTATGCCCCTTCGGGTTTTAACAGTATCTTGCCGAACATGTCCTTGCCGGTCAGCATCTTGGTGTGCGCCTCGGCGGCCTGCTCAAAGGTATACGTGGAGTCGATCACGGACTTTATCTTGCCGCGTCCCATCCAGTATAGTCCCTGCTCCAGCCCCGCCTTCGTTCCCTGGGTGGCGCCCAGTATGTTGGTGCCCTTGAAGAATATGTGCCGCAGGTCCGTCATGGCATCGTATCCGGTGGTGGCCCCGCACGACACCAAGGTGGCGCCGTACTTGAGCAGCGTGAGTTGCTTGTTCCAGTGGGTCTGGCCTATGTGGTCGAAGGAGAGGTCGATACCCGGCGCCGTACCGTTCTTCTTGGCTATCTCCTTGGTTATCTTCCATACGTCCTTGTGCCAGTCGTCCTTGCGGTGGTTCACTGCGTAGTCGGCCCCCAGCTCCAAGAGCTTGTCCATCTTGCCGGGGCCGGCCGTCGCTATGACATCGCAGTTGTACAGCTTGGCTATCTGGATTCCGAAGGAACCCACTCCAGAACCGCCCCCCATTATCAGGACTGTCTGTCCGGGAGTTATCTTGGCCCTTCCCACCAGCATGTGCCAGGCGGTGAGTATGGTCATGGATGAGGCGGCGGCTTGGTCGTACGAGACCCCGTTGGGGATCTTGGTGACGTTCACCTCGGGCAGGTGGGCCAGCTCGGCGTACGCTCCCCAGACGGGGCCAGTCTGGAATCCCCAGATGGTCCTGCTGGCGCAGTCAAACTCCCTCCCGTCGGTGCACGCTTGGCATACTCGGCACGCTATGTTCGCGTGGGAGACCACCCGGTCGCCCACCTTGATGTGCTTGACGTCATCGCCCACGGCGACCACGTCGCCGGCGGCGTCGGATCCGGACACATGGGGAAGCTTTACGGGTATGGGCACTCCCCTCATGCCCCAGATGTCGTTATAGTTCAGGGCCGCAGCCTTGACCTTAAAGACTACCTCGTCGGGCTTGGGCTCGGGGTCGTCCAAGTCCTCGACATTCAGTATGCGGGAATAGTTATCGTTAGGTGCATATTCGTGATATACAACAGCTTTCATTGACCAGAACCATCCTCGGCCCATAATTATAGGTAGTGGGGGACCCGGCCTGGCCGGGCGGCCGCCCCGTCGTGCTGGTCAGGACATGCCCGGTGCCCCGCCATGCCCGGGATGCCGGCCCTGCGCCGAGCCTCCGGGCGCCTTCTGGTGGATGCCGGAGGTCGCGGCGCCTTTTGGGCAATGGTTTGGGTGATTTGGCGTATCTGCCACATCTCCCCGCGCCGCGTCAGATGAATGCTATGTTGGGCCGCTCGTCGTGGACGGCCCGGACCGCCCGGGCCAGGTTGTCATCCAAGTCTTCTATTATAATCAGGATTTCGGACGTCTCCTCCTGCGCATCCACGTTCAGTATGTTGAGTCCGGCCTCGCCTATCTTGGCGCAGGTCTTGGAGGCCACGTACTGCACCCTCCACATCGAGTCGCCGATCAGGGTGACGGCGCCCCGGTCGTAGGTGATGGATGCCAAGGGATCAAAGCCCAAGAGGTACCGCTCGTTCTTCCGTACAAAGTCCCCGTCGGTGAACAGTATGCGCGCAAATCTTGTGCCGTCCCGCGTGAAGGGCGAGAGCAGTGCAAACTCGCCGTACTTCCTCTTGCTCTCCAGGGATTCCAGGAGGCGCGGCAGGAGGGAGAACTCCATACGCATTATGGAGCAGTTGCCCTTGCCTGTCACGATCTTTATGGGGTGCCCGTCGTCCTTTGGCGTGGCGTGCTGTATGGTGGTGGTACGGGTCGGATTCCCCATGTCCGTTATGCGCAGCGGGATGTCCACCCCGTTGTCGACTATCTCCTTGATGGCCATGGGGTCGAGTATCTTCATGCCGAACATCCCCGCCAGCCGGGCCTCGTTGTAGGAGAGACGCTCCACTTCGGTGAGCCCCGACTTCACGATGCGGGGATCCGCCGAGACCACCGAGCTATCCTTTTCCCAGTCCACGCTGGTGCGGTAGTCCTTGTGGAGCAGGATGGCCATGTCCGCGGCGGTCCTGTCAGTACCTCCCCTCTCGTACGTGGTCATGGTGCCGTCTTTGGTCTTGCCGATGAAGCCGCCGATGCACACGATGTCGTGCTCCCGGATCAGGGCGGTGGTGTGGTCCATGCTCTTGCGGGCCTCCGAGACCAGAAAGTTGGTGAACTCCAGATTGTCGTCGGTTATTATGGGCCAGTGCTCGTACGGCACCGCCGCCGACGAGAGACCCTCTCCCAGCAGGATGTAGTTCATCACCTGAGGCATGAGCAGCTCTCCCGAGTGGCCCAGGGCCCTGGCCCGCGCCGGGCCGGCGAACAGGCACGCGCGGCGCGCCTCCTCCAAGGCATTCTGGGCCATCTCCAGGTGGGACTCGATCACGTCTCGGCACCGGTCCTGCAGCCCTGGGCTCACCATGTCGAGTATGGTGTGGTAGGTCTCGCGCACGACCGTCAGATCCGGTTTTGCCCCGCGCTCGACCCCGACTCCCCGCGCCAGGACCACGTCGGTGAGGGAGCGGCGCCGGCCGTCCTCCCGCGTAAGCGGCGCCGAGAAGACCGCTACCACTTTGGCGCCGGCGGACATCTCTCTGATCCTATTCACTATGACGGGTATTGATGCGCCCATCTCGCCTATGGCGCTCCCTCCGAACTTTGCCACCGTCAGGTCCATGGTGCCTGGTCTGGCCCGCCACTAAATTAACGATTGTATGATGGCGGCAGCCCGGCGGGCGCCTTCGGCGGGGCGGGGGTGGCGGGGCTCGGCCAGCTTCTCCAGTATGATGTCGTACAGGCGGTGCACGTCGTCGTGGGCGTATCCCAGGCGGGCCGCGTTGTCCTCCTGCTCGAAGTGCCCTGATATGGGTATGAAGACGCCGGGGGTTCCGTACGCGGCGGCCTCGTCCATGGTGGAGCGGCCGGCCAGCGACACCACCACGTCGGCGGCCATGACTCTCTGGTGCAGGTCGTGTATGATACCGTCCCCCAGGGCCGGGCCGGGCAGGATTGCAGTGTCGGCCGTACCGCGGAGGCGCTCGGCCACCGGCTTCATGGCGTCCAGCAGGAACCTGCCGGCGGCGGTTCCACCCACCGTCACCAGGACGGTCTTTCCGGTCATCCCGAATCTCTCCCGCAGGGTGTGGCGGTCCTCGGTTATGTCGCGTACTATGGGGCCCACCATGCGCAGGTTGGAGCGGTCCGGGCCGTCCTGGGGCATCATGACTGTGTTGCACCCGTCCATCATGCGCCGCATGGCGCCGTTCATCTTTCGCTCTACCATTCCAGCGGGCCCGCCCAGAAAGCGACTCTCCAGAATGTCGGTGATCAGGACGCGGGGGGTAGCCCCGGTCAAGGATGTGGCGGCGGCCAGCGCCGCAAAGTCCTCGTCGGCCACTACAATGTCCGGATCGCACTCTCTTATGATGCGCCCCGCCACGCCCTTGCACCTCCTGTAGTACCTGTAGTATCTGACCATCCACAGGGCCTGGCGCGCCAGGCGGCCGCTCCTCACCTCGAAGGATGGAGGCCTGTACATGTCGTCGGCCGCAAAACCGTTCCCCTCCAACAGGGCTGTCGCCGGCCCGCCGGTCACAAACCTCACGTCATCCAAATGCGCCGCCACCGCCGCGTCCCGGCTGGCGTGGCCCAAACCTATGGGGCTGGTAAAGAAGAGTATCACGGCGGAGGCATCTGCGCCGTAGCATATGAAAGTGTGGCAGGGGAGCGTACCGTCCCTAGATGCGGTCAGCTCACACCTATCTGAACATGGTGTGGCGAAGGTGCCCGCGCAGGGCATTCGCATCATCGTGCCTTTCCAGCACGACATGAATGCGTATAATGTCTATAAGCGTCTGCTTGTCTTTCAAGGCCGAAATAGCACGGGCAACTGTATCTGCGTCATGCGCAGTTGGCTTCAATAAAAAAGACAAGTCTGTGGGTGGTATGGCCTGCCCGACAAGGGCATACAGCTGTTTTTCCATGGACTCTATAAGCGCCTGCTTTTCTATCCTGCACTTCAATTGGACAAACATTAGCGCGTTGCCGTTTCTTATCTCCACGTTGCATATCTCCTTGGCGCCATCCGAATCTCTGCGTCTCATGTGCGACTGCGCCTCTAGATAGCGCAGGATTAAGCGCTCTGCAGATGCTAATTTATCTAAAGATTCTTTCGCAAAGTTTATGCATTTTACGTATTCGCCTGACTCGTAGTATATCTGTGCCATCTTGGTTATGACGTCCGGGCCTTGTGGGTGTTCACGCGGCATTTTTTGGCAGCATCACTGCTCCGCCTTATATCTACGAAAGCACATCAAAACGTCAATACGTCTGTGTTTGTATTCGGGACTGTCGGCGTTGCAGATCCTTTCCACAAGGCTTGCTATGTTTTTTTCGCGAGTCACCATCTCACCAAGCGTGTGGCCCACAATCTTCGAATCTTGTTCCTTGGCATTTTTAATCAAATTTTTGTACAGGGTAGGGTTTTCAATGTGGCGATCAAACACATTAGTTATGATACTTTTCCAACCATATTTATGCTTCTTTTCAATCTCCCAGTATCCCACCAAATCATCCCAATCTTTTCTGTATTCGGGGTGGCTGTCAAAGGCCATCCACAGCTCTATCCGCGACCCTGCATCCTTCATTTTCCCCTCAAATGCTAACTTGTCTCGCTCATATTCCAAATGTTGGGGGTAGCTGACCGGGCTGCGCACGCCGTCCCGCCAGCATTTCAGCGGTCGGTGGCATCAAAATATACGGCAGCGGAACCGTATGGCGCGT
>JAGWAW010000081.1 GCA_021296165.1 Nitrosopumilaceae archaeon
ATAAGCTCTTGGATCTGCACTATGCGGTACTTCATAATTCACGCACGCTCGGCTGGGTGGACCTGACTTGTTACCGGGCATGTACGGGACCGCCCCCCTTGGGATTATATATCAGATCATCAGATGCCGACCGTGCAGTACTTCCAAGCCGTCCAAGAGGGCAAGAGGCGCGCCGCCAAGTCCCAGATGAGGCTGTTTGACGCGGCCGGCTTTGCCATGCTGACGCTGACCACCAAGAAGATCTCCGGCAGGTTCGTGCCGGTGGGCGAGGAGGAGTACGCCGCCACCATACACACGCCCGAGGGCTACGTGGTCATACTGGCCGACGCGGACGGGTACACCAAGGCGCAGTCCAAGGCGGTGGAGAGGAGTGGGGCATCGGACATATACGGCAAGCTGGTAGAGGGCGGCGCCGAACCCTATCCGGGCGACACCATAACCATATGGACCCGGACACACCCGGTCATACGCTAGAACGTGATCTCGGTGCCCACGGGGGCTCCCCCGATGGCGTTCCGCAGGTTCGCAGGCGTGGCGCGCATTATCCTGGTTGGTATGGACGAGCGCTCTATCACCTTCAGGGCCACCAGGTCCATCAGGTCGTACCCTCCGGCGACAGTCTCCTCCCGCACCAGCATCTCCCTCAGGTCCCCGACCCGTATCGAGCCGAACATCTTCGCGTTCGCGTCGGCGCGGGGATCCGAGTCGTACACGCCGTCCACATCGGTGGCGTTGAGAAACATCTCGGCGCCGACCCTCTCGGCGATGAGAGCAGCCGTCCCGTTGGTGCTCTGGCCCGGATACAGGCCGCCGGCCACCACCACCAGCCCGCTCTCGGCGGCCCTGCTGACCTCCGAGAGTGTGGCGGGCACCTCGGGGTACGCCTTCCCCCCCAGCGCCGACACCAGCAGACGGGCGTTAAGCCTGGATGCCTGGATGCCCATCTGGTCCAGTGTGGCCTCGTCTGCCCCCAAGGATCTGGCCGCGCCTATATAGTGCCGGGCGATGCTGCCTCCGCCGGCCACCACCATGGGTTGTATCCCCTCAAGCCCCGCCAGCGTCTCGGCCCACTCGGCCAAGCATGCGGCCGCGTCCGGGCCGAATACCCGCCCGGAGAGCTTGACGGCCATGCGCCTTGCCATGCGGCACAGCCACACCGGGCCAATTTAAAGATGGACGATGGCCATGCCAATCGCTTTTTATCGGGCACATACAGCCCCGGCATCATGGACTTTGACGAGAAGATCCGGGCCCACCTAGTCTCGGTGTGGCGGGAGTCGACGGGTTTCTTCAGCATAGGCGGCCGGGAGGGCATGCTGGTGCTCACCGACCGGCGCCTGGCGTTCATACAGAAGACCAAGGCAAAGCCGGCGTGGTGGCAGGCCATACGGCGGCGGCAGGCCATAGGCTTCATGAAGTCCCGGTACACGATGATAACCCACGACGGGTACGACGAGTCCAACCTCCTAGAGGATCTGGAAAACCCCAAGAACGTGTCGCTGGCATTTAGCGACATACTGGAGATATACCACGAGGAGAAGGAGTGGGGCAGCGTGCTGTACATGAAGTACGCGAGGGACGGCAAGGTCGAGAAGCACCAGTACTCCATAGCGCAGGACTGGGTAAAATATCCGGCCAAGGACGCCCTCAAGTTCATGAAGGTGGACTGGATGCCCTTCGTCGAGTTCGTGCAAGAGAGGCGGGGCCGATAGATGGGCCGCGTATACGCGGTGGGAGTGGGGCCAGGATCCCCCCGGTACATAACCGGCGCCGCCGAGGACGCGATACGGTCCTGCGGCATAGTGGCCGGCTACCGCTATACCATGAACACCATACGACACCTGCTGGAAGGCAAGGAGACGCACCACATCACCATGGCCGACCAAGAGGATACCTACCGGCGCATACGGGATACGATGGGGGAGAGGAGCCTGGCGGTGCCCTTCACGGGGGACGTCAACTTCTCCGAGTCCGAGGTGGTGGACAGGCTGGCCGAGCTGTTCGGGGACGTGGAGCTCGTACCGGGCATAAGCGCCACGCAGGTGGCCGCCTCCCGCTCCCTCATGCCCCTGGACAAGGCCCGCGTGATCACGATGCATGTCACCGGGGACATAGAGGGCAAGAAGCGCCGCATGGCGCAGGCCCTCCGGGAGGGGCTGGGCATCATACTGGTGCCCCGTCCCTGGCCTGGGCGGCCCGACCTGAACTTCATGCCCCGCGAGATATCCACATACCTTGAGGGTGAGGGTTTCGACACGGGGGCCCTACCGGTCCGCATATACGAGAACCTCACCACCCCCGACGAGCGGACGTACGAGGGGACGGCCAAGGAGATGGCCGAGCGGGAGTTCTCCGACATGCTGGTGGTCGTTATGGGCCGGAGCAGCCCGGACTCGTACATGAACTATGCCTGGCAATGGGCTAAGGGATAGCCTTGGAGACGGCCGAGACGGTGCCCTCCACGCTGTCGGTCAGGGTAGTGGCTGCTCCCGCGATGCCTCCGGCCACCGTATCGATGGCCTGCTCGGCCTGGTCCTCTATGCTCGAGCCGATATGATCCATGTCACTCTGGATGGCGCCGGGTACCACCGAGGTGAAGTTGGGCATCACGACCTCCAGCACAGGGGCCAGCGCCACGAAAGCCACCGCCACCACCACCAAAGCCGCCAGAGCCTTTACTATGAGCAGCACCACACTGTAGCGCGCCAGAGTCTTAAAAGCGTGCGAAGGCGGCTGCCGCGCAAGGCCGGACTCCTCTCCCGGGAGCCGTCCCGGCGGATCCGACCTCCAAGAGCGGCGGCCGGACCCGGGCGCGGTAGCTTGATAGGTTCCCTCCGCGCCCCGCCCGGCGTTGTCCCGGTTGGTAGTCTGCCTTGTGGGAATGCCCGGGGCCGGCAAGTCCACCGTCGCCGACGGCCTCAAGATGCGGGGGTACGCGGTGGTGAACATGGGGGACGCGGTGCGCGCCGAGGCGAGGCGGCGGAACGTGGAGCCCACCGGTCCGAACCTAGGCAAGATAATGCTGGAGCTGCGGGAGAGGGACGGCGCCGGCGCGGTGGCGAACCTGGTGAGGCCGCTGGTTGATGCATCCCCCGGAGATACCGTGGTGGTGGACGGGATCAGATCCGAGGACGAGATCAGGGTGCTGCGGAGGTGCGGCAAGCTCAGGATACTGTCCATCCACGCGTCATCAGATACCCGGTTCGGCTACCTCCAGAAGAGGGGGCGCTCGGACGATCCCGCCAATGCCGGCGCCATGCAGGAGCGGGACAGGCGGGAGTTGGGGGTGGGCATAAGCGACCCCATAGCGCTGGCCGACGAGTCCATATCTAACAACAGCCAGGGCATAGACGAGCTGGTGGACTCGGCCCTGCGCATAATACACAGGTGGGGCGCCTGATACCCTGCCGCGTACGGGCGCGGGCCAGCATCAGCCCCTCCGAGGATCCGCAAAAGGTGCTGGAGGCCATGCTAAACATGATGCCCGGCTGCACGGGGGAGATCCAGGAACGGACAGCCGAGGTGCGCTCCGGAGACATGGCCGCCCTTGACACCATACGCGAGTCGCTGGCGTCCAGGCAGACGCTGGGGGGCCTGCGCCGCAACATGGCTGGCAACATACGCGACAATACGACCAAATTCCTGCTGAACAGGCAGGCCGCGTACGCGGGCGTGACGGCCGTCTGCGACACGCCCGAGGAGTCGCCGCTGGGGCCCATAGAAGTGGAGGTGGAGTCGCGCCGCATAGACGACATCATACTGTGGATATCTGAAGGTCGGACCGGATGATGCCCCCGACGCGGGGCCCCGCCGCATGGCACGGAGAGGCCGGGAACCCGTGGAATATGGCACATACCTATAATACGACTCGCCGCTCCCGGTGTCGCGCATGAGAGCGTTCGTGGCAGCGGAGGTGACAGACCGCGCCGCAAGGGAACGGATAGGCGCGTTCCAGCAGAGCGTGGGCGGGGCGGGCAAGGCCGTGGAGCCGCACAACCTTCACTTTACCCTGCGGTTCTTGGGCGAGATAACCGAGGAGTCTGCCCGCGCCGCCGCCGATGCCCTAAATTCGGTCAGGTTCAGGCCGTTTGACGTCGCGCTGCGAGGGGCCGGGAGCTTCGGCCGGCCGCCCCGCGTGGTCTGGGCGGGGACGGATCCGGACGGGGGTCAGGAGCTGAGCCGGTTGGCCGGGGAGGTGAACGGCGCCGTGGGCGGCGGCGCCGACAAGCCCTTCAGGCCCCACCTCACCATCCTGAGGGTAAAGAGGGGACGGAGTGTCGACATATCCGGGTACGACGGCTATGAGTGGGGCGTGCAGCACGTTGATGCCATAAAACTGAAGAGAAGTGTGCTGGGCAGGGATGGGCCCACATACACGGATCTGGCAGAGGTGCCGGCGGAATGAACACGGGCGACTGGCTGAAAGAGGTGATCCCCGATGACGCCCAAACCGAGGCGAACAGAAAGACCGCCGGGCACGTGATGCGACTGGTGTCCAAGGAAGCCGGCAAGTACCCCGACGTGGTGGGCGTGGAGCTGGGGGGCTCGTACGCCAAGGGAACGTGGCTGGCCGGGGAGACCGACATAGACGTGTTCGTCAAGTTCGGCGTGGGCGTGCCCGACGAGCGGTTCCGGCGCGTCTCAAGGGAGATAGGATTCGACTCCATGAAGGGCTATGATCCAGGCGAAAGGTACGCGGACCACCCCTACGTGGAGGCGGCCGTCGACGGCACCGTCATAAACGTGGTCCCCTGCTACGACGTGGAGCGGGGAGGGTGGAAGAGCGCCGCGGACCGCTCCCCGCACCACACCAGGCTCATGCGCAAGCGGCTCACCGAGAACCAAAGGAACGACGTCCGCCTGCTCAAGAGATTCCTCAAGGTGCGGGGGATATACGGCGCCCAGATAGCCGTTCAGGGGTTCAGCGGGTACGCGGCCGAGGTGATCATACTGCACTTTGGGGGGTTTGAGGAGGCCGTGCGGGAGATGGCAAACATAGAGCGCGGCTCCACCATAGGAAAGTCCGCCAGAAAGTTTGGCACGCCGGTCGCCATAATGGACCCCATAGACGAAAACCGCAACCTGGCCGCGGCCATCTCAAGCCGCAACATGGGACTCTTCATACTGGGGTGCAGGGAGCTGGCGTACAACCCGGAGGCCAGCCCGTTCGATACCAAGGATGTAGCGCCCAGCGTGGGGTGGGACAACGTGGCGGCGGTAAAGTTCGGCCGCGGGGACGAAAACTCCGAGATCATATGGGGGCAGGCAAGACGGGCGGCGTCGGCCATGGCGCGGCAGATGGAGCTGGGCGGGTTCACCGTAATCAGGCACAAGGCGCTGGTGGACGACGAACGGGTGTGCCTCCTGTTCCTCACCGAGTCGGTACACATACCAGAGAAGGTGGTGCGGGTCGGACCGGACGTGCTGCGCCGGGCCGACGCGGCCAAGTTTGCCGGTAGTGAGGGGATGGTCTGGGTGTCATCAGAGATGAGACTGCTGCGCGTCGAGAAGAGGGCGCACCACGCTGCCGGGGCATTGCTGCGGCACATCCTGCGCGACCCCGGGAAGGCCGGCATACCCGCCGGACTACACCACCACATAAGGAGGGGTGCCAGCGTTACTGTGGGGGGCAGGATTGCCCAATCGATTAAAGAGGAGGCTGCCGAGCTGGTACGCGCCGATGAAGCCGTCTTTTATGCCGCCCGACACGCTGGAGAATAGCCCTCGCCCCACCATTCTGGGATATCCCAGAGGGAGCGGGGCCGCATACCTGGACGAGATGCGCCACATGGGGGTGGAGGGAGTGGCGCTCTTCGGAGACTCGGAGATAAACGGCCAGAGGGTGTTGGGCAAGGGCCACACCGGAGTAGTTGTGCTGGTACGTGTCCGCGGTGCGACGGCGGCCCTGAAGATGCGCCGGACCGACTCTCCCCGGCCGGACATGGGCGGAGAGGCGGTCCTGCTGGCAGCGGCCAACCGCGCCGGCGTAGGCCCGCGCCTGCTGGGGCACACCCACAACCTGCTGCTGATGGAGTACATCGACGGCACGCCCCTCCGCGAGTGGCTGGCCGCCCGCCCCCCGGCGCGCTCTGCCAAGGGCACCATACGCCGCATCCTGGAACAGTGCTACAGGCTGGACCGCATCGGGCTGGACCACGGGGAGCTGACCGACATGTCCCGGCACGCGCTGGTGGGCGCAAGGACCGTCATCATAGACTTTGAGAGCGCCAGCCTCTCGCGGAGGCCGGCCAACGTCACCTCCGCCGCGCAGTGCCTGTATCTGGGGGGGCTCTCAGCCCACACCAGAGGGCTGTACCCCGCCCCCGGGCCGGACGCGGCCATCGACGCTCTGCGGGCGTACAAGAGCCGGCCAGGACCCGGTTCGTTCGGCGGCCTGCTGGACGTGTTGGGGGTATAGGTGGTGGGACCGGTGAGATTCGAACTCACGACCTCTAGCACCCCAGGCTAGCATCATGGCCAAGCTAGACGACGGTCCCGCGGTATACTGCGGTTACGGCAAATTATTAAACCGTGGTATTGTAGGGTTCCTCCCGCAATGCCGGGTGATGGGTAGGAAAAGTGCGTCTAGGATCTTAAACAGTACTTCGGATCATGGCAG
>JAGWAW010000082.1 GCA_021296165.1 Nitrosopumilaceae archaeon
CCCCTGCGCATCCCAGAGCTATGTCGGTCTGTCCGTTGCGGAATGGTCTGCCCACCGTATCAGATACGATTACCCCCACCCGAGCCCCGGAGATGTCCCGCACCCCGTCCCTGATGCGTGCCGCCGAGGCGTCGCAGTCCACCGGCAGGGGCAGGGCGCACCCCGCCGGGACGTTGCTCATATCCACTCCCGAGTTGGCGCATATGTGGCCCGAGGGCAGCCGCGTAATGATTATGCCCTCATACATCCGCACTATGTGCGTCGCCTCGCGCAGCACCAGCTCTACTACACGGGGATCCTTGCCGTACTCGCCGGCGATCCCCCGGGCCAGCAGGCCCGGCCGCACGCCGTCCAGCCGCACCATGCGCCCCTCGGCCTTGGAGACGATCTTCTGGGCAACCACCAGTACGTCGCCGTCAAGCAGCACTGCCCCCTCCAGTATGAGCGCGGCGATGTCGTCGCCCGCTCCGACCTCCCGGGATATGTGAATGGGAATTACCTCCACGACGGCCCCCACACCTTGCCAAAACACCCTTTCAGGAGGCGCGCCCGTTGAGCCGCTCGTCTATCAGCGGTATTATGCCGGAGAGGTCCTTCTCTTCCAGAACCGCGGTGGCGCGGTCTTTCACCAAATCCTGCGCACGGAATGCGATGCTCATGCCCGATATCTCGAAGAGCTTCAGGTCGTTGGCCCCGTCCACCACGCATACGATGTCCTCGCGCATCTCGCCCCACTCCTGTATGATGGCGCGGGCGCTCTTGGACTTGTCCGAGTCGACCCGTATGTGGACGCCGTCCAGCTTGCCGTCGGTGAACACCAGCTCGTTGGATGCCACGTAGTCCAGGCCCAGCTCCCTCTTGAGGCGGTCGGTCATTATGGTAAAGCCGCCGGAGATGGCCATCAGGCGCCAGCCCCTCTCGCGCAGTATGCGGCAGGCGCGCCTGGCCCCGGTCATTATGGGGAGGGAGTCGGCCACCTCCTGGCATGTCTGGCGGTCCAGCCCCCGCAGGGCGGCCACCCGGGTGCGCAGCCCCTCTTCCCAGTTTATGGCTCCCTGTATGCCTTTTTTTGTGATCTCCCAGATCTCGTTCTCCTTGTTCACCTTTTCGGCCAGTATTGGCAGGTACTCGGCATCATACAGTACGCCCTCTACGTCGAAAATCGCTAGCAACTGTTCGTGCCCAAAATAGCTAAATATATTAAAGTTTGAAGTTCGCCCCCCGACACCCAATGCAGGTTATAACATGACGACAGAACTCGAATACAAATACGAAGTAAAGGTGGAGCGGCGTGACAAGCCGGCTAGGTTTGACGCGGCCACTCGAGAAGCCCTCCGGGAGGCAGGTATGATGAACAACAACAAGCTGAAGATAACCGGCGTCAGTCCCAAGATGCTCAAGACCATGAAGATGGAGTACGTGGAGTGCCCCGTGCTTGACCATCAGGTACACTTCGTGCAGTGCTTTGTGTGCCCCAACTTCCAGAGCCGGGTGAACAGGGCGGTCCTGTGCCGCGGAGCGCCCCTTGCCGGCTCGGAGGACGCCACGGCCGCCGAACCGAAGAACCGGGCAGAAGAGGACGCGCAGCCCAAGGCCGCACGCGTGTCTACCGAGCCGCCGGCCCGGGATGCACGGCGGGGCGATACCCACAGTACCGCTCCCGCCGATACGCCCTCCGAGCCGCCCCCCGTGCGCGCCGCCGCGTCCGGTACCAAACAGGACACGGCGGTACGCAAGTCACCCCCCGGCGCGCGCAAGGAGGAGATAGGCATAACGGAGCCCAAGTCCGGCGACTTTAGCGAATGGTACACGCAGGTGGTCCTCAAGGCAGAGCTGGCCGATTACGCCCCCGTGAAGGGGATGATAGCGCTGCGGCCGGACGGCTATTCCATATGGGAGTCCATCAAGGCCGCCTTGGACGCGGAGTTCGCCCGCGAGGGGGTGCGAAACGCGTTCCTGCCGGTACTGATACCCGAGTCGCTGCTTACTTTGGAGAAGTCACATTTTGAGGGGTTCAACCCCGAGGTCTTCTGGGTGACGCACTCTGGAGATACGCCGGTGGGGGACCGCCTGGCGCTGCGCCCCACCTCCGAGACCATCGCGTATTCGCTGTACTCCAAGTGGATAAACTCTTGGCGCGACCTGCCGCTCAAGCTCAACTTTTGGAACACCGCCCTGCGCGCCGAGATCAAGTCCACCAAGCCGTTCCTGAGGACGTCCGAGTTTCTGTGGCAGGAGGGCCACACGGTCCACGCCACCCGGGAGGAGGCCGCCGCCCAGGTGGAGTCGATGCTGGAGATATACCGCCACGTGATAGAGGAGCACCTGGCCATCCCCGTTGAGTTCGGACGCAAGAGCACCCGGGAGCAGTTCGTGGGGTCCGAGTACACTCTCACCGTGGAGTCCATGATGCCCGACGGCAAGGCGCTGCAGATGGGCACCAGCCACCTCCTGGGGCAGAACTTTGCCAAGCCGTTCTCGGTCAAGTTCGCAGACAAGGAGAACGTGGAACAGTACGCCTGGCAGACGTCCTGGGGCGTCTCCTGGAGGCTCATAGGGGCCCTGATAATGGTGCACGGCGATGATAGGGGCCTGGTACTGCCGCCCCGGGTGGCGCCCATCCAGGCCGTGATCGTCCCGGTACATAGTGTCAAGGGCGACAAGGTGTGGCTGGCTGCGACGGAACTGGTCGAGCGCCTGCGCCATAGCGGGTGCCGGGCGCACGTGGACGACCGGCAGAACGTGACTACCGGCTACAAGTACGGCGACTGGGAGCTGCGCGGGGTCCCCCTGCGCGTGGAGATGGGGCCCCGGGACCTGAAGAACGGTACGGCGGTGTTGGTGCGGCGGGATACCGGCGCCAAGGAGCAGTCCGGCCTTGAGAATATCGAAGGTGCTATAGTCGGGTTGCTGGATACCATACAGGGTGACATGCTGGAATCGGCGCGCCGGCGCGCCGCCGGCATGACGAGCGCCGCGCAGGACTACGAGTCCCTAGTCTCCCTCATATCTGGTGGGGGCTTTGTTCGGGCCCACTGGTGTGGAAACGGGAAATGTGAGGAGACGATAAAGGATGAGACGGGGGCCGACATAAGACTGGTCGACGGCGGGGACGGTTCCGGCCCTTGCGTAGTGTGCAGCTCGCCGTCCGTGCACGAGGTCCTCTTTGCGCGTGGATACTAAATCTCCGAGAATCCAACCCGTATCCCGCATCCGGACCCGCAGCATTGTGCCTGCGGCGCAGCGTTGAGAAGTCCAAGCCCGCGCAAGAGACGGCATATCAAGAACGCGGCTGCGAGACTGCCCTTGTAGATATTTTGTGCCGTTCCCGCAAGAAAGGACGGCGGGGAATGCATCTTTGAGACGTTAAGCAATCCGTCACATCTTTGGAGGAATGGGATGAAGCCGAAGTGCGGCCCCCGGAACACGCAGGACATACGGCGCAGTATCTCGTTTGCCATATGGTTCACACGCGAGCATCCATACCACGCCGCAGGAGATGCACACGGCGGCCCGGCGCTTTCCGGCACGGATGCCGGCGGGCCGCATACGACTGGCACCGGGGCGCCGACGCGCGCAGCATCCCACACATGCGGCGGGCAGGACTCTACGGACATTCGCAGGCAGCAGGGGGTGGTTTGGAGGGCGTTCTGCGCCTCCTCTTGCGGGCGGAACCTGCACGCCTGCCCTGTTTAACCGACAAGAACGGCCACCCGTCTTGCCCTGCCGGAATGCGATCGTGTCGCGTTGCGGGCCGCCACGAGTACTTTGGATAAAGATTGGCAAACCCCTCCCATTTTTCTTTGAGATCAGCCAGACGGAGTATCCCCACATCTGTTCTGGTGTGTGTAGCCAAGGCCCCATCCCCGGTCTTGAAAGGGATACCCGGCGTGGTGCCATATTCTGCCCGACCTGGAGTGGCGCCGCCCCTACTGGTTCGTCCGCCCCCATGTAGCCTGCAGCAATGGCCACAGCGTGGGAACCGACCACCCGTGCACCGGCGGACTACAAATTGTACCGCTTCTCGATGTATTTTTGGTGGTACTCCTCTGCCTCGTAAAAGGGCTCGGCCGCCCTTATCTCGGTCACGATGGGCCGATCGTACTTTTCGGCCACCTCCGCACGCGACCGCCGGGCAGCCTCCATCTGGGAGTCGTCGTGGCAGAAGACGGCCGAGCGGTACTGGGAGCCGATGTCCGGACCCTGCCGGTTAGGCGTGGTGGGGTCGTGGTTCTTCCAGAATATCTTGAGCAGATCCTCGTATGCGATTCTGTCGGGATCAAACTCCACCTGCACCGCCTCGGCGTGGCCGGTGGTATCGCCGCAGACGTCCCGGTATGTCGGGCTGGGCACCGTGCCGCCGGTATACCCCACCTTGGTGGACGTCACGCCCGGGGTGTGCCCGAGCAGGTGCTCAACGTGCCAGAAGCATCCGGCAGCAAAGGTCGCCTTCATGGTGTGGCGCATCTCTGGGGACAATTAATTTCTTGCGAGCCAAGACAACGGAATCATACGCTGGAATAAGATACTCCTCCGCCCGTCGCCGGGTGGCGGCAGGCGCGGCATGCCGTACCGGCGCGCCGGGGCCGGGAATTGTGACGCGCGGCATGCCAGGCAGCACCATGCCATACGAAGCCGTGCGCATGCGACAACCACTCGTGCCGCATCGGGCCGACGAAACGATGCCCCGGAAATTCCAGGACATTGGATGGTGTATGGTGCCGTACGCCGTGCCGTTCTATCCAGTACACGACTGCCGGCACTTTGATGGCGAAGTGAGTTTGCGGCGGCCCAGGGTGCGCCGCATGGAGCGGCCGGAATCGCCATTCCCGGCATCCGGCCACGCCCATGAAAATGTCATGAATTGTTTGCTGCATGTTGCACGCAGCTGATCTGAACAATTACTGTCAAGCCCGTACACAATATTCAGTAAATTGGCATCATTAGATCTGAAACATCGGCAAGATTCAATACCCGATCATGATCACGGTTCCCATGGACGACACCGTCAGGGCGCTCCAGGCGCTGGCAGACGCCCGCGCCACATACGAGATGGCATTGGGTGACGAATCATACCCGCTGCTTGACGTTCGCATATATGAGACCGCCACTCCCGTCAGGGGATCCGCTGCCCGGGGAAACGTCTACTCCGAGAGCCGCAACTCATACCGTATCGATGCAGGCGTGGATCCGGCCACATATACTCGACTCTCGCGCACCATGCTGGGCCCCAGCAGCCGGTTCGGCGGCCTGCACATATCGGCGCGGACCGCATCCGGCCATGTCAGCATAGAGGGAAGCCTGCTCAGCATGAGCCGCACCGGCGGCGCCGTCCGCCTGCAGATGGCCGTGGTGAGCGCCGGATAAACCGCACGCTGCGTCCGGCACGCTTTTTTTACCCGCGTATGCGCCGCACTCCGTGGAGTCTCTTGCCGCCTACCTGCGCGACATGGATCTTCAGGCGGCGGCCGCCGACGGTTTCGCCGCCCCGGAACGACTCTCCGAGGACGAGCAGCGCCGAGCCGTATTCACCGGGAGCGGCGACTCGCTGGCGGCGGCAATGCTGGCCGAGGCCTTCTCGGACTACAGGGTCCGGGCCCTGGATCCCCGGGAGATCGGCCGCAATCCCCGTATCGTGGCGGGCAGATCCCTGTATATCGTGTCGGTGTCCGGCAGGACCGCCGCCAACGTGCGCCTGGCCCGGGAGCACGGCGCGGTGGCCATAACCGCCGTCCCCGACAGCGCCCTGGCCCGGGCGGCCCGCCGCACCATCCCGCTGTCATTTCCCAACTCCGACACGCTGACGGCCGGCAGCATCAGCTTCCTGAACAGCGCCCTGGTGTGCCTATCGCTGGTGCGGCCCGCATTGCCGCGCAACGCGCCCCGCATACTGGAGAGAGCCCGGCGGGACGCGGCCAGCACCCCCCACGGAGACCGCACCTACTTTGTCGGCAACCAGCACACCTTCCCGGTGGCCATGTACGCGGCCGCCAAGACCTACGAGATACTGGGCGCCGATGCCCACTATGCCCGCACCGAACAGTTCGCCCACATGGAGCTCTTCTCGGCCAAGCCCGGGGACGCGGCGGTCTTCTTTGATGATGGGGAACAGGTGCGGGAGATGGTCGACGCGCTGGAGAGGCAGGGCATATCGTGCAACGTGGCGGAGCCACGCCTGGGAGATCCCGTGTCCGACATCATATATGACATATTCTACGCGCAGGCCCTCCCCCTCAACCGCACTGACGGCGGGGCAGAGGTGTATTTTATGGACGCCGATGCCCTCCGGGGAATAAGCGACGCGGTCATTTACGAAGATTGGGGAATATTCACAATCGAGACTGAATCTCGAGCTGCGTAATTTTCTGGTGCCCCCACCGCAAATGAGGGGGATCGAGCCCCCTCTTCCGCGGCCAGGCCGGCCACTGCGTTGGCTGGTTGCGTGGCGTGGCCCGGCGCCTCAGG
>JAGWAW010000083.1:0-319 GCA_021296165.1 Nitrosopumilaceae archaeon
CGTAAGGTCCACCGCATCAACGAACTCGCTGGCGATGGCATCCTGCAGGATAAAGCTCTCCTTGGCTATGGACTCGCCGGCAAACCACCTTGCCTGCTCCAGTATGGGGTAGCTGGCAGCGCTCTGTACTATGTTGAGGATCTCGTCGTAGCCCACTATCAGCACGGCAACCTTGTCGGCCCCGTGCTCGTCGGCCATCACTTGGACACGCTCGGCCAGCAGCGATGCTGCGGCGGAGTTGTCGGCCAGGTTGGGGTCGTAGGGTATTCCTTCGTCCACCACTCCTCTGGACTCGAAGTTCTCGCGGACCAGGCTGACC
>JAGWAW010000083.1:593-1359 GCA_021296165.1 Nitrosopumilaceae archaeon
CGGTGTCCTCGACGTTCAGCACCAGTTGCCAGTCCATTCCCATGGATGCGAGGTACTCGTTGAAGTCGACTGCACCCAGCTCGGCGCCCGCCAGCCTGTGAGTTCCCCTCTCGGCCAGATCGCCGGTCAGCGGGTATATGACCCCGATGTTGACGTCTCCTTCCAGTGCGGATGTGTCGTCGGACTGGGCCGCCGCGTCCATGGAGGACACGCCGACTGCCAGTCCCAAGACTGCTAATGCAATTATCGTTGCTTTCATATTGCGTATGCAACATGATGCCATCTATTAAAATGAGCTTACTACAGGCACTGTTAAGCTGGCGGGATACGTATCCTCGAAACCGCTGTTGACTTTCTGCATGTGGAACCTAGTTGCCGGCTGACGGATATTCCCCAAAACCGCACCGCCGGACACTCAATTTTCTGGGCATGGCGAGATCCGGCGTGTTGCCTTTCAGGACAAGGGACTGCTGGTCGCTTCCATATCTGCCGGAATGAAAAGGAGGTAAATCCTACGTCCGATCTGGGACGGCTGATGAGCAGCACCCTTAGCAACAATTGTCCTTGCGCCGACACAAGCGGCCTTGCGTCATCTGGAATGAATGGGTTAATCGGAGCTGCATCTTTTCTGGACCTTGCGTCCTTATGGGTGATTGCGGCCTCACTGCTTGCCGACCACACAAAGGATGGAGTGGTCCCCTCTAATGGAGACCGATTTTCGCGACATTCTATTCACACCTATCGCCTCCTATATCAGGCATGACGC
>JAGWAW010000083.1:1625-8008 GCA_021296165.1 Nitrosopumilaceae archaeon
CTGTCATGTTTCGGCTGGCCTCCTACTGCTAAAGTGTGCATCGCTGATCGGTCTCCCTCTAGCGGGGTCCCCACCAATGGAGGTGAAAGCAAAATCAATAGTTTAAGCACATTCATAGGCATCGACATAGGGGAACGAACGTGCGTCGCATGCATCATGGACGACGACGGCAACATACTGGAACGCACCAAATACCCCAACAAGAGGGCCACCGCCAGCGCGTTCACCAAGTACGCCGCAGCCAAATACAATGGCTGCACCGCCGTCTTCGAGGCCACGGGAAACTACGGCTTCAAGACGCAGCTGGCGCTGGAGGGGCACCACATCCCATACAAGATAGCCAAACCCCCTCCGGCTCAAGCTGGCGCAGTCCGGCCCCAAGACCGACAAGATAGACGCCGAAAGACTCGCAAACAAGCTCCGCATGGACGACATACCGGAGTCGTACGCGTATCCCCCCGAGGACAGGCGCATACTGGACATACTGCACGACCGGATAAACCAAGTCAAGACCAGAACCAAGGCGGGTTATCTTGCCCATGTTGTATTGTATGTGTGTGGTAGATATATGACCGTACTGGTCGGGTGCAGTGCGGGGCTTTTGCCATGTAGTGCTGGCGTGTTGTATTAGGAAGAATTACGCATAAGGTCTACTGTCTTGCGACATAATTGTCGCCGTAGATGCTGTCAGGTCCTTGTCTCCCACGAAGATGAAGCAGGCGCGTCCGAATCGCTTTATATCGCGGGCGCGTACGCACACAGGATGGAGAGTCTGGCGGTTCTGGTGGAGAGTCTGGCAGAGCGCATACGAAAGTACAAGGGCCGGATGAGGAAGAACGAGCGGCTGGTCGGGCACGCGCTGGTGAATCCGGTGCTGCGGGAGCTGGGCTGGGACCCCGAGGACCCCAAACTGGTGGAGGCCGGGTACAGGTTCCGCGATGGCTCGGTGGACTATGCGCTGCTTCAGGACAAAAAGCCCATCGCGGCGGTGCGGACCGTTAGGCTGGGCGGGCCGCTGAGGCAGTCCTTGGACGATCTGGCGGTCTACAAGGTGCGGTACCATATCGCGACCGACGGCCGGCTGTGGCTCGTACGCCGAACTAACGACCAGGCACCGGAGTCCGGCCCGGTAGAGTTTGACCTGACCGGAAATCCCACACTCGAATGCCCCAAGATGGAGGTTATGTGGCGCCGCAGCATGTCCAAACCATCCAAGAAGGCCGGGTCCCGGCAGCCTGGGCGGTCCGGCCCGGCCAGCGATCTCGTACCGCTGCCGGATCTGGTCCCCGGGCAGGTGCCGACGGAGCTGGTATTCCCCGATGGAGCATCGCGCCGGGTCGGGAGCGGCAAGTCCATGATGGTCGAGGTGGCGCGATGGCTGCTGGACGGCGGACACCTGTCCGATGCTGACTGCCCCATAGTGCTCTCCGAGAAGCGCCACCTGCTGGCCAGGGAGCCGGTCCATCCCACCGGGAAGAGATTCATCAGCGGCAAGCGCGTGGGGGACTTGCACCTGGAGACCAACTTCAACTCTAGGCGCATCCTGGAGAGCATAGGGGTGCTGATATCCCGCGCCGGCCTGGACGCGGGCGACTTTTCTGCGAGGCGCCCCTAGTCAGGCGCCCGGCCGCCTTGCGCGCCCCAAGAGGCGGCGCATCTCGCTGGCCGTTATCGCCCCGGCCATCTTGGCGGCCCCCCGCATGCCCAGCAGGGACAGTATCGAGCCCGCATGAAAGTCAAAGTCCCCCACGCTGGCGGCGCGGACATCCTGGGGCCGTATGGACTCTACCATGCCGTCTATGGCCCCGTTGTCCAGCCTCTCCAGTATCCGACGGGCCGCCCTCTGGGCTTCAAACTCCCGGCCGAATATGTCCATCCACGTCGGCCGGTAGTCCAGATCCGCTGCCTCCCCGGTCTCCAGATACTTGGACACGGCCCGGCCCGCCAGCATGCCCCCCGTACCGCTGGAGTATATGCCGCCGCCGGTGGTGGGCTTGGACTGTCCGGCGGCGTCCCCGGCCACCACTACATTACCCTGGACGAACCGCCCTATGGGGCCTCCGACCCATATGGGGGCGGCAATCTTGCGGAGGACGGATCCGCCGCCCAGCCGGGACAGCAGGCCCTCCATCTCCGCTTGGGCGTTTATGCGGCGGCCGGCCACGCCAACCTTTCCCCTCCCGGCCCCGGAGGGTATCACCCATGCGAAGAAGCCGGGGTACTTGGCCTGGTCCAGCATGACCACGACCCGGCCGCGCCTTATCCAGGCGGCCTGCACCTCGTACTGGGCGGACACCAGCATGTCGGGGCCCGGCGCCAGCGCGGCGGCTCCCCGCGCGTCCACTATGACTCTGCAGGGTATGTCGCCCATGCTGGTCCGGGCGCCCCCCTCATGCGCGCCCCGGAACGTGGCACCCACGCGTACGGTGGCCCCAACCCTCTGGGCCTGGGCCGCCGCGTACTTGTCCAGCGCCCTCCGGTCCACCTCCAGTACGCCGCCGGACTTCACGGTTACGGAGCGGCCGCCGGGGGCAACCAGCACCGCGGAGGTTACCGCGTTCCCGGCCATGTCCACCGACGGGACTATGCCCAGCCTCTCCAGCGCCCTCCTGCTCAGCATGCCGCCGCAGTGCTGCGGCGTCCCTATCTCGTGGTCCTGCTCCAGCACCAGCACGGAGTGCCCCGCGGCGGCTATCTCCCGGGCGCAGAGGAGTCCCGCGATGCTTCCGCCGGCCACCACCACATCATATTCCATACCGCAGCTGCATACAGCAATGATTTATCATGGTATCGGGGAGTGGATGGGCGATGTCGGCGATAAAGCAGGTGATAGCCGTCCGGACGGACATCAAGATGGGGCGGGGCAAGACCGCCGCCCAGGTGGGGCACGCCTGCGTGCTGGCCGCCGAGGCGGCGCGGGTATCGCACCCGGACTGGTGGAACGAGTGGTGGGACACCCAGGAGAAGGTGGTGGTCCGGGTGCCTGGGTACGGGGATCTGGAGGAGATAAGGCGGGAGGCGGCGCGGGCGGGCCTGCCATACCATATGGTGCGGGACGCCGGCCATACCCAACTGACTCCGGGCACCGCCACATGCGTCTCGGTGGGCCCGGCCCCCGAACACCTGATAGACCGCATAACCGGGGGCCTCTCCCTGCTGTAGGGCCGGCTGGGTGGCCCCCTTACCGGAACGGGCGCCGCCCCCGCCGGCCGAAACGGAGGAGGGTGCCGCCAGTACGCTTCCAAGCCGGCCCGGAATTCGCCCTTGGGGGCGGCGCCGTGGGGCGTTGATACCGGCCTGGTCCCACTAGAGATATAATGCCACACGCGCGCCCCTACCGCCGTGAGGAACCGCCCCTCCCGCACCGGGAACCAGAAGAAGCTGGGAATCATAGTGGCCGCCTTCTTTGGGTTCATACTGCTGACATCCACCGTACTGATCGCCATACCCAGCATACTCCCCCAAGGCTCCCAAATGGTAACCGATCCCGAGGCGATGACCATAACGGGCACGCCTCAGGACAACTATCCTGACGCGAACCGGCCACAGTTCTGCGGCATCGGCCAGCCCCAGTCCAACGCCTACATAACAGAGTACCGCATCCCCACGCTGTGCTCGCAGCCGCTGGCCGTGGAGGTTACGCCCGACGGGCGGGTCTGGTTCGCCCAGTCCAACACGGGCAACCTGGCCGTCTTTGATCCCTTCACCGAGGAGATCACCGAGTTTGAGAACCCGTTCTGGGACGACTCCCAGACGTCCATGATGTGGGGCATGGACTATGAGGGCGGGTACCTGTGGTACACCGACGAGGCTAACGACTCGGTGTGGAGGTTTGACACAACTGCCGCCACGTACCGGCAGTTCCAGCTCCCCGAGTCCGGCGAAGCGTTCCCACAACTACTGGAGGTGCAGGGCACCGACATCATATTGAACGACCTTCTGGGCAACTCGCTGGTGGTGTTGGATGCCTCAGACGTTGAGGGGGGGCTGACATACTATGCAGTGCCCTCCAACGTCACCGATGCGGTGACGGCAGGCTTCGCGCTGGACACAGACGGCTCCGTATGGTACACCACTTGGGTCCCCCAGGGCGGGGGGATACTGGTGAACGTTGATCCGAACCTCATAAAGATGGTCTCCGACAGCGATCCGGCGATAACCACGCTGCCCCCCGCGCTGCGCACACCCAACGGCGCCACCGTGGACCATTCCGGGAAGGTGTGGCTGGCCGACACCAGCAGCTCGTACTTTTTCGCGTACGACCCGGCCACCGACTCCTTCTCCACCTATATCACCAACGTCCCGGACGTCTTCACGTACGGGAACGTCTCGGGGATGGTGCAGACGCCCATATCGCGGCCCTACTGGATGACTACCACCGATGCGGGACAGATAGTCTTCAACGAGCAGACGGCCAACCGCATAGGGGTGATGGATCCTGCCACCGAGACCTTGGTGGAGTATGCCATTCCTTCCAAGAACCCATTCTGGGCGGACTGCGGCGGCAGCATGGCCTGCGGTATATCCCAGGCGCTGGCGTTTGACGTCTCCGGCGACAAGGTGTGGTTTACAGAGTGGGTCGAGAACAACATAGGAGTGGTGGACATGTCCAAGCCCCTTCCATTCGATATAATCCCCAGCACCCAGAGGCTGGTCTTGACTCCCGGCGAGTCAAGGACAGTCTCTTACATGGTGGTGGCCAACACCGACAGCCCCATGGGCGTGGAGCCGGTGTACTCCCACACGCACACGTTCCTGTACCCGATTCCACACATCCCGCCACAGATCAGCATACTGGAGGGCGCCATGGAGATGTCGGTGGACATGGTCGCCGACCCGAACTCGATCCCCGGTGAGTACAAGATACTTTTGGGCGCCGAGAGCGGATCCGTCTCCGTCTCCAAGTTCGTGACAGTCCAGATACTGCCCGGTCCATGACCGGCTCTGGGCGGACCCCGCCGCCCTTGGACGTGGCCGTGGGGATGGGCAGATACAGCACCACATACGAGGGCAGCGGCGGCCGCATACGGGCCCAACCCGGCGACTTTGCCGTACGTGAGATACTGTCGGATGTGGCCCTTCGCTCCATAGGGGGGGAAGGGGCGTACGCGGTGTACGAGCTGGCCAAGGAGGGCATAGATACGGGCCACTGCATCTCGGACGCGTACAGGCGCGCGCACATACGGCTGAAGGCACTGGGCCTGAAGGATGCGGCCGCCCGCACCACCCAGCATGTATGCGCCTCCTCGCGGGGCCCGGGCATTCCACGTCTGGACGCGCCGCGGTATACGCTCAGGCGCCTGGGGTATGTGGAGCGTCCCCTCACCGGCAGGTCCATGACCGGCAACCGGTTTGACATAGTGGTGAGGGGGGGAGCAGGGCTGGAGGGGGCATCCCTGGAGGACTCCATACTGAACTATTATGGGTACCAGCGCTTCGGCTCCAGGCGCCCGGTCACGCATCTGGTAGGCCGAGCCATACTGCACAACGACATGGCCGAGGCCATCCGTCTCATACTCTCGGAGACCTCGCCGTTTGACGCCTCCGAGTCCAACGAACTGCGGGGCATGCTGGCCGACCCCTCCAGATATGCAGAGTGCCTCCGCATGCTGCCCCGCTCCATGGACACCGAGAGGACCGTACTCCGATCGCTGGCGGATGGGGACGACCACAGGACGGCCTTCCTGCGCATACCACTGTACCTGCGGCGGCTGTACGTGCAGGCGTACCAGTCGTACATATTCAACCTGACGCTTACCGC
Source organism: Nitrosopumilaceae archaeon (assembly GCA_021296165.1). Classification (GTDB taxonomy): domain Archaea; phylum Thermoproteota; class Nitrososphaeria; order Nitrososphaerales; family Nitrosopumilaceae; genus VYCS01. The sequence continues at coordinate 7,387 of JAGWAW010000083.1, forward strand.
CGCCTCGGAGATCTACGACCTCTCCTCACCGCACGAAGGGGACGTCTGCTTTGATCGTGCCGACCGGCTGGGCAAGTGCGGCGAGTCCGAGGGACAGAGACTGGCCGTGCCTATGGTGGGCTACGCGTACTACAAGAAGACCCGCTTCCACGGGGTGGTGTCGGAGGTGCTGGACGGGGAGGGAGTGGCACCGCGGGACTTTTACGTCCGGCACATGCAGGAGGTAAGCTCCGAGGGCGGGTTCCGGCAGGCCACCTTGGCGTGCTCTGATGTGGACATCCTGCCGGACCACATACGTCTCACCCTCTCCCGGGGCTCGTTTGCCACAGTGGCACTCCGTGAGGTGATGAAGCCCGCCGACCCGGTGGCCGCCGGGTTCTAGCGACCACGGCGCCGCAGGAACAGGCCCGCGCCCGCCATGGTCGCACCCGCGGCGGCCAACCATATCCCGTACTGGAGCCAGTCTGGGCTGTTATACATGAAGGACTGCTCGGGCCCCACCACCCCGCGGCCCTGCATGTGGAAGAGCAGGCCCAGCGCTGCAACTGCGGCGCCGGCTAGTATCAGGGCGAGCATCGCAGTATGTACTCGTGCCAGGATAAAGTGGTGTCGGCGCGCAAGA
>JAGWAW010000084.1 GCA_021296165.1 Nitrosopumilaceae archaeon
TTTCGCACATTGCAAAGTTTTCTCGCCTGCTGCGCCCCATAGGGCCTGGGTCCGTGTCTCAGTACCCATCTCCGGGCTTCTCCTCTCAGAGCCCGTACCTGTTATCGCCTTGGTGGGCCGTTAACTCACCAACAAGCTGATAGGCCGCAGTCCCATCCTGTGGCGACGAATCATTTTAACCATAAACCATTCCAGGCATAATGGTCTATCGGGTATTATGCTCAGTTTCCCGAGATTATCCCCGTCCACAGGGTAGATTGACTACGTGTTACTGAGCCGTCCGCCTTGCATTGCTGCAATGACTCGCATGGCTTAGTATCAATCCGATAGCAGTCAGGTCCCGCAGGATCAACGGGATTCATGATACAGTACCGTACTGTATGTTGGAATCGGCGGATGCACACATAATCTTCACATCTCAGACCTGATCGCTAGATCAAGTCCTCATCTTGTTCGCGAAACTGGAGGTCCCCGGTTCACTGCGTGGTGTCCCACCACTGCTCATCGCGGACGCCGCTGCTACGTTTCGTAAAAGTACGTTCAGCAAAAAAAGCATATAAACCATACGAAGCGGCCGGCTGACCCGGCCAATTTTGAGGTTTTTAGCACGTCCCCTGCCAGATAACTGGAAATTTGTATTATATTTATATATAATAAAATAACATTTTATGTTAAATACTGTATATTTTAGGTGATCGATATCTAACATCGGCAAGAGTACATTAGCCCCACCGACGAGTAAGAAGATGAAGCCATGCTGGCGAACCTCTAGACAGATCCGCCACACATAGTGCCCGTCACAAGTGCCTGGAATCTGCGGTCTGTCCCCCTGTGGCAGCATGACGGCACGGCCGGGGCGAGCCAAATGTAGCGCCCCTCACCGATACGGCAAGGTATCAAAGGCAGACTTGTAGGGGCCCCGTGAGGGGCGCCTGCTACACATCCTGGCAAGTACTGGAGATTTCCACAGGCCGGCAGCCCAGAATGGATTATGGTATCACCATCCCGTCCTCTAGCATGTCGCCCACAGCCCCGACCATATCACCCATCCACCCACATATGCCGCTGGTGGTCCACTGCAACAGGATCCCGCAAGCGACCCAGACGAGACACGGAACCGGCGGCACCCGAGCCGGACGCGGCCACGGACGATAGGGGCCGGTGGCATCAAAGTCACTTGGGTTTGACGGAATGGTCAAAAACATACGACATGGTCCCATTTAATTGCACAAATGGACATGCTCCTGCGATGAAGGTCGCCGTCATATACAACAAGCAAACTATCGACCCCGCGGATGTCATAAACATATACGGCATACCCACTATGGAACACTACAATCCCAAGACGGTAGAGAAGGTAGCCGAATCCTTGGAGAAGGGGGGGCACACGGTCAAGATAATCGAGGGCACCATGGGATCCATAGAGATACTCCGGTCATTCTTCCCCAAAGCATCATCCGGCGCCCCTCCCGGAATAGTCTTCAACATGGCGTACGGCATACAGGGACACGACAGATACACGCACCTACCAGCCATGCTGGAGATGCTGGGTGTTCCCTACACCGGCTCCGGGCCCGAGGCGCACGCCATAGTGCAAGACAAAGTGATGACCAAGATAATACTGCAAAAGAACAACCTTCCCACGGCCAACTTCTGGGTCTTTTCCAGCAAGGACGACACGTTTGACGATCTCACGTTTCCCGTCATAGTAAAGCCAAAGATGGAGTCCACATCCATGGGAATGCGCGTCGTGGACAACGTGGAGGACCTTAGCGATGCCGTGGGGGAGGAGATTGTACGGTACCGACAGGACGCCTTGGTGGAGCAGTTCGTATCCGGCCGGGAATTTGCCGTAGGCTTGCTGGGCAACGGCCACAACCTAGAGGTGCTGCCCATAGTGGAGTTCGTGCTGGGAGACCCCGACAAAATCCAGACCAAGTCGGACAAGATGAGCAATCCCATCGAGAAGGTGTGCCCCGCCCAGTTGGAGCCAGAGAAGGCAGAGGAGATGAAGCAGCTATGCAAGAGAGCCTTCAACAAGCTTGGGCTGCACGACTACACCCGCGTCGACATACGCATGGATTCCAAGGGCCACATGTACATACTGGAGCTGAACTCGATGGCCAGTCTGGGCAAGACTGGTTCTTTTGTAGCCGCAGCACAGGCAGCCGGATACACGTACGAAACCCTCATCAACAAGATGCTTGATGTGGCAGTCGTCCGAAACTTTGGTGAGTCGGCGGTGCGCCACGCCGACAAGTCAACCCAGCCGCTCCACACACTCATGCGCGGATACCTTCGGAGTCACGCCGACTCCACGGTGCAGTCGCTCCGACAGATCTGCGCGGTGAACACCGCGGTACGCAACGTAGAGAACATCAACCGCTTGGGCAAGATAATATCAAAGAGGCTTTCACACTTGGGGTTCTCCGAGCACCTACACCGGCAGTTTGATTTGAGTGATATACGGTATTTCACTAACCACACCCGCGAAACCAACGACGTCCTGATACTCTCCCATCTGGACACTCCCTACAGCTCCCGCGATTTTGCACCCTTTCGCGAGACCAAGCTAAAGCTGTTCGGTACGGGCGTAACCGAGAGTAAGGGCGGCATAGCGGTACTGCTCTCGGCCCTCCAGGCTCTGCGATTCACAAAAAAGCTGCGCCACATACGGTGCGGCATACTGTTCACCACCGACGACAGCCTAGGAGGTAAGCACTCGGCCAGCATAATATCCGAGTACGCCCTACACTCGAGGCGCGTACTAGGCATGAAGTGGGGCGACATGGACGGCGGCATAGTGACGTCGGCGCATGGCCGCGACGACTATACCATAGAGATGCACGGCACCGGCAGCGACGACCGCCCCACCGTATCAGGGTTCATACCGGCAGTCTGCAAGAAGATAACATCCCTAGACAAGCTTAGCACGGAGCAGTGTCGTGTAATGGTCCGGTCCCTCAACGCGCAGACATCATACGGCGGAGCTCCAGACTACGCATCCGTGTCGGTAGTTACCAGTTATACCACCAGGGATATGGGGGACGACGCCGAGGAGAAGATCCGCCGCGCCGTAAAGAAGAACGGCGGCAGTGCCAATTCCGAAGCGTTCCGGGGAACGGGGCGAAAACCGGTGCTGGAAACAGAGAATACCAAAAAGTTCTACAACATGGTGGCCGACATAGCCTCAGAGATAGACGTGTCCGTGAGGGCCGCTCACCGTCTGGTCTCGTCGGACATAAGCTACGTGTCCTCAGACATCCCGTCACTGGAGGGCATGGGTCCGCTGGGCGGCGGATTCCGCAGTGCCGAGGAGTACGTAACCCGCGACTCCATGTTGGACAAGGCGCTGCTGCTGGCCATGGTCATGCACCGGTGCTCCTCCAAGGAAAACAGGTCATGAGCATATCCGAACGCGTAAGCACATCATGCATCGAAGAGTCATTCTCGGTCCGGCGCGACAGGAAAGCGGCCGTCTCAAAGCGGGGCATGGTGGCCACGGCATTTCCCGAGGCCACGGCGGCGGGTGTGTCCATGCTCAAGAAGGGGGGCAACGCTGTCGACTCGACGTGCGCCGCAGCGCTGGCCCTAGGCGTATGCGAACCACAGGCCTCGGGCCTAGGCGGGCAGAGCACGGCTCTGCTGTATGTTGACCGAAGGATGGTGGCCATCGACGGTTCCAGCCGCGCGCCATCCATGACACATGCCTCGCTCCTCAAAGAGGGGTCCGCTCTGCTGACGGGGTACAGAGCGGCGACTGTTCCCAGCACGGTGGCGGCGCTCGGATACATGGCCGAGCGGTATGGCCAGCTTGACTGGCAGACCATAATAGCCCCGGCCATACGCATAGCGCGGCGTGGGTACCGCATCACGCCCCTCCAAAACAAAGCGCAGGCCGCCAACATGGACGAATTGTTGTCTGTCGGATCTGGCGCGGCATACTTTCTTAAGGACGGCCAAGTGCCCTACGAACCCGGCGACCTGTTCGTGCAGGAGGACCTAGCCGACACCCTCACACACCTCGCGGACTTTGGATACGGCTCGTTCTATCATGGAGCCATGGCGGACCGTATAGACTCAGATATGCGCAAGAACGGGGGACTGTTGCGCAAGGACGACTTGGCCCAGATGCCCACGCCCGTAGAGCGGACTCCCATATCCCGCGAGTACCGAGGCCTCCACATATACACGATACCTCCCCCGGGGGCAGGCGACACCATGCTGTTGGTGATGATGCTACTGGGCAACATACACCGCCGGCACCTGATAGCCAAAAGCCCCGAGGCATACCACTATATCGCAGAGGCTTTCCGGAAGGCACTCCTATACCGCACCCAGAGACCGTTTGATCCCAACACGTACCACCAGATACAGAACAGCATACACCTGAGTCCCAAGTTCGCCAAGCAGTTGTCTGCGTCGATTAGGAACACCGTAGACCCCGCCCTCCCCTCCGGCGGCGGAGTAGAGGACATCGAGGATACCACGCACCTTTCAGTGATGGACTCGGAGGGTAACGCGGTGAGCCTAACGCAGTCCATTGAGCTGGTGTACGGCTCCAAGGCCGCCGCCGGGGGCATGGGGTTTCTGTACAACAACTACATGTCAGCCTTCGACACCAAGAGGAGCAGCCACCCGTTCTTCTTGCGCCCCAACGCCGTACCCTGGTCGTCGGTCTGCCCCAGCATGGTGTTTGATGGAAAGGAGCCCTGGATTGCGCTGGGCAGCCCGGGCAGCTCCCGAATATTCTCCACGGTGAGCCTGTTTTTGTCGCGGCTGTTGGACGAGGGCAACTCCATGTACGTGGCAATGGAGAGGCCGCGCATGCACTGCTCTCTGAATGGCACCATAAGCTTGGAGAAGGATGACTCGGCCGACGCACTGGCGCGGCACCTGAAGGCCAAGGGATACACCATAGACATTAGAGAGCGATATTCGTTCTATCTGGGGGCGATACATGCCGTACTGCGCTGCCGCACACGCCCCGGATTTCAGGGCGTAGCAGAGGTGCGCCGCGACGGGACGGCTGCCGGGCCATGACGCTGCCCGTACTGCTTTCGATACCCCACGGCGGCACGCGTACACCGCCTGAGCTGTGTGACATGCTGCGCATATCCGACCGAGACATATTCGAGGACGGTGATGCGCACACCGTTCCCATATACGACATAGGGGAGGCGGCCGCCGTCGTGGTAAGGGCAGAGGTGGCCCGGGCCTTCGTCGACTTGAACAGGTCATTGCAGGACATGCCGCCGGCCAACCCCGACGGCCTGATAAAGAGCGCTACCTGCCACAACAGGCCCATATACGCCGTACAGCCCGACGAAGCAATGCGCCGGGACCTCATAGCCAAGTACTACATGCCGTACCACAGGAGGATACAGCAGGCTGTCCGCGGCGACCTGCAGCTCTGTCTTGACTGCCACTCCATGGAAGATGTGGCTCCTGCCATCTCGCCTGACTGCGGCACCCGAAGGCCACTGTTCTGCCTCTCCAACCGGCGCGGGCAGACAAGCTCGAACAAATCCCTAACACTGCTTGCCAGCTGCATTTCCGAGGCATACGGCATATCCCGGACGTCCGTGCGGCTCAACGACCCATTCCTCGGCGGTCACATCACCAGAACGTATGGAAACAATCCCCTGCCTTGGCTACAAGTAGAGATGAACTGCTCCATGTACACCTCCGAAGAGTGGTTTGATCACGACACCATGAAATGCCGACAGTCTAGACTGCGGGATCTACGCCTCATGTTCGAGAAGGCGCTGCGGGCGTACTTTAGGAGTATGTGATATCGCGCGCGCTCCACACTAGGAGTTTGGTCGATGGTGGCCCCCTTAGAGGGAGACCGGTCCGCAACAAAGACATTCAGAGTCCGGCCATGAGGGGCAGGTAATGACCAAGAAGAGATGGGATGTGGATGAAGAGTACAGGATAGTAATGGGTCACTTACTACCTCCACGGAGACAACAGAGACACCGCAAGTATGGCCTGTCGCCTAATACGTATCCTTGAAGGGAAGCGTTCTTGGAGGCCGGCAAGGCCGCCAAGGCCGCCAAGGCCGCCATGGCAAGTCGAATAGAGCCATGGCCAAGGCCCTTCATAGGGAGAACAACCGCTTCAAGACGCTTCTGGCGGGGTCGACGCGGGTCGTTGACGCGTTAAAAAACCTCGAAGGGCCGCACGATTTCTAATTACATATCATATCACGGTATTGTGTACATGGAATCAGGCATCCGCGGCGACGCCGGCAACCACACTATGGAGCGCGGTACCCCAAGCCCTCATCGGGATGGTACGTCGCGGCCACCTCCCAAGCGCCGTTGCGTACGTGCCACA
>JAGWAW010000085.1 GCA_021296165.1 Nitrosopumilaceae archaeon
TGTGGGGTTATAGATCCCTTCCGGTTTAACCACGTGGTTAAGGACCGAAACTACCCCCACGATTAGGAATATGAGCGACTTGTCTATTGTCTACTCCTCACCCATGCGCTCTTCCAACATGACGGACAGCTCCGTGTCATTGCGCGCCATATGTGTTTTGAACCACAATTGGATCTCGTCTCGCATTGCATCCTCTGAGTCCATTGCCGTATCTCCAGACAGCCTGATGGCCTTGAGCGGCATCACCAACGTGGCGCCGTTCAGCTCCGCCATGCGCTCGGCGGCAAGCATAGCGAACCGCTTGTTGCCGTCACTGAGGCAGTGCGCCTTGGTCAGTGTCTCCATTAGTATGGTGGCCTTTTGATACAGCTCCGAGTACTACTCGTGGCCAAAAAGATCCGTCTTTGGCATATCCAATGCCAACTCCATCTGTCCTTTGTTTAGTATGGTGATGCCTCCGTTGTTGGTGCTGTCAAGCCGTTTTATGATCTCGTAAGCCCTCTCTATGCCAATGTAATGCACCATTCCAAAACACCTATCATCAAACTCAATCGCGCGGCATTTGGCTACAGCTTGGCCAGCCTGTCGTAGATCTCTTTGTGCCGTTCCAACAGGTGGTCAATGGCCTTCGCCTCTTCTTCCTTGGGAAATGAGGGATCAATATTGGTCTTCGGCATTTCCATGCGTACCTATTATAATATCTTAAATATAAATATTTTGAATAGAAAAAATTGAGTGCGTCTACGTTGCTGCGGCAGCCCCTCCCGCACCCTTTATACGAACCTGCGCACTACCCTCATCCGTAGATGTTCACCGGGATAGTGTTGGGAACCGGAAGGGTGACGGCGGTGTCAGATGAGACCGGCCACCGCAGCTCCCGTATAATGGATGTGGACCTGGCCGAACACGCCGACGGCCTGGAGGTGGGCCACAGCGTGGCCGTAAACGGGGTCTGCCTGACGGCCACAAGACTGAACGGCACCGTGTGCACCTTCGAGATGATCCAGGAGACCGTCTCGACCACCGCCTTGGCAGACCTCCGCCCCGGCGACGCGGTCAACATAGAGCGGAGTCTGCGGGTCGGTGACCGGCTCGAGGGCCACTACGTATTGGGACATGTAGACGGCACCGGCATCATAGGAGATATGGAGGAGGCCCCCAGCGAGGTGCGGGTACGCGTCCGCGTGCCCCCGGATCTGGCGGCGCACACAGTGAGGAAGGGTTCGATCGCCGTCGACGGCATAAGTCTTACAATAACCGAGTCGTCCCCAGACTCGGTGGCCTTCTCGCTGATACCCCATACCATACAGACAACAAACTTCAGGCACCGGAGGACCGGGGACCGGGTCAACATAGAGACGGACATACTGGGCAAGTACGCCCTGAAGGAAAACATACCAGTATAATGGTAATTACCACAAACCCCGTAAACTTATAACACCACCTCCGGCCCCTCACCCCATGTCTTTCCTAGAAGCTGCCGATGCACTGCGGAGGGGCGGGTTCGTCCTGCTCCACGACGCGGAGGGCCGCGAGAACGAGTTTGACATGGTGGCCGCCGCCCAGTTCGTCACGCCCGGACACGTGGCCACGATGCGGAGCCAGGCGGGGGGGCTGCTGTGCGCGGCCGTGGAGCACGGGCTGGCCGCCCGGTTGGGCCTGCCGTACATGCACAACATACTGGCCGGGGCTGGCCTGCCGCCGGCTATGATCCAGGGACTGGCCCCGTACGGCGACCACCCGACCTTCTCCATATACGTGAACCACGCCAGCTCATACACGGGGGTGACCGACAAGGACCGCTCCCGCACCATCCGGGAGGTCGCGGCGCTGTACGATACCGACCACACCCGGGAGGCGTTTGCCCGCTCCTTCCGCACCCCGGGCCACGTGCCCCTGCTGATGGCCTCCGAGGGACTGTTGAAGGCCAGGGTGGGGCATACCGAGATGTCCGTGTACTTGGCCCAGGTGGCCGGGCTCCGGCCGGTGGCGGCCATTTGCGAGATGATGGACTCGCAGACCCACTCGGCTCTGGACGCGGACGGCGCCGCCGCATACGCGAAGCGGCACGGCCTGCCGACGGTCGAGTCGCAGGAGCTGCTGGAGCACGCGGGGGTGGAATGCTGAACATCGGGATAGTGGTCTCGGAGTTCAACTCAGAGGTGACCGGGAGGATGCTGGAGGTGGCCTTGGAGAGGGCCGGCTCGCTGGACATGCGGGTGGTGCACGTGTGCAAGGTGCCGGGCGCCTTTGACATGCCAGTGGCCGTCGATGCACTTCTGCGGAAGGATGCGGTGGAGGGGGTAGCCACCCTGGGGGCGGTCATAAAGGGCCAGACCAAGCACGATGAGGTCATATCATACGCCACGGCCCGGGCCCTGCAGGACCTCTCGGTGCGGTACGGCAAGCCCGTCTCGCTGGGGGTGACTGGTCCGGGCATGCGGGAGAGGCAGGCGTACGCCCGGATACGGCCTGTGGCCGAGCATGCCGTGGAGGCGGTGGCAAGCCTGCATGTCGGGCTGGAGCGCATACGTAGGGCGCCGGGGGGCGGGGCGCCATGATACAGGTCACCGCCGCCAAGATCCGGGGGTACGGGCCCTGGACGCTCACCTTGGGACACGACCGGGAACACCGGCTACAGACGTTGCAGGCATCGCTGTATGCCGAGGCGCAGCGGCTCTTCTCGGAGAGGGATTGTCTGGTCTTCCCCAACCGGCACGACGAGTATGTTATAGTGTCCAACGGCTTGGACGAGGACGGGCACCGCCGCATACGGGATGAGCTGAAGGAGAGGTTCGGGGTGGGCCTGCAGATGCACATGGGGAGGGGCACCACGCCGGCCGCCGCCGACCACGCTGCCCATCGGGCCCGCGTCAAAGACGTGCACGTTCTGGGGGAGGCCGGCGGGGATGACGTCACCATACTGCACATGGACGTGAACGACCTCACCTCCCGCGCCCGGGACGTGCCGCCGTATGGTGTAAGCGTCCTGATGCTGGAACTACATCTCATGATGGCACGACACTTTGCCGCGCTCCAGTCGCTCTCGTTCTTTATGGGCGGGGACAACTTTATGGTGCTGGCCGGCGAGGAGGGCAGGAAGGGTGTCCGGGCATTTCTGGACGCGGTCGCCGGGGATCTGGGACTTTACCTCAACTGCGGTATCGGGCGGGCCAGCACCGGTCGCGGGGCGGCCATGAGGGCCACCCGGTCACTGGATACGATCCGCGAGATCCGCGAGGCCGGATCCGGGCCCAAACCGGACATATACGAGGCGGATTGCTGCTAAGGGGGATCGCCGCCCTGCTGGGGCCGGACCTTACGTATGCGCCCAGCGTGGACATCCGGACCGAGGGCGGGATGTTTGCAAAGATAGCGCCCCGTCTGGCCCCCGACGCCGGCGAGCGTGCGATAGACGGGAGCGGGCTGCTGGCGTCGCCGGGCTTTGTCAACTGCCACACGCACATCGGGGACTCAATAGCCAAGGACGTGGCCGCCGGGACGGGGGTGGACGAGCGGGTGCATCCAGTGTACGGCGTCAAGTCCCGCGTGCTGGGCGGGACGGACCCCGGCCAGCTGGCCGCGTTCATGGCGGCCAGCTGCCGCTCCATGCTGGCGGGGGGCACCACCACCTTCGCGGACTTTAGGGAGGGAGGGATCCAGGGGGTCTCGCTCCTGCGCCGGGCGTGTCGCGGCATACCCGTGCGGGCCGTGATACTGGGCCGCACTGATGCATACCAGGACGAGGGCCAGATCCGGGAGAACCAACCTCCGGAGGCGGGCGGCGCCTTGGGGGATCTGCTGGAGCACTGCGACGGAGTGGGCATCAGCGGGGCCAACGAGCACAGCGACGCGGCCCTCGCACAGTACTCCAAGACCTCCAAGCTCCGGGCCATCCACGCCGCCGAGACCGACCACAGCGTGCAAGAGTCCCTCCGGATGACGGGGAGGGGGGAGGTGGAGAGGGCCCTGCTGGCCCGGCCCCACTTTCTGGTGCACATGACCCGCGCCACCGTCCCGGAGCTGGAGGCTGCCTCGAGCATCTCGGGGGTGGTAGCCTGCCCGCGCTCCAACATGGTACTGGGCGGCAGGATGCCGGACCTGAGGGGCATGGTCGGGGCGGGGTGTACGGTGGCTCTGGGCACCGACAACGTAATGGTCAACTCCCCGGACATGTTCCGGGAGATGGAGTTCGCATGGAAGGGGGCCGGCGGCGGTCTGGCCGCCCCCGACGTGCTGCGCATGGCCACCGTGAACGGGGGCCGCGTGCTGGGCATGAACGTGGGGGTAATACGGGAGGGGGCCGCCGCCGACTATATCCTGCTGGAGAGGCACCACGTCGACCTGGATATCATGCACGATCCCCATGCGGCTCTGGTGCACCGGGCAGGTCCGGGATCCATAAGGGCCGTGGCGGTGGGCGGGAGGATAGTGCATGGAAGAGCATAGGCGGCCCTATGTTACGATCAGTGCCGCGGCCACCATAGACGGCAAGATAGCCACAAAGTCCGGCGACTCGGCCATATCATCTAGGCGCGACTTGGTCAGGGTGCACCGTCTGCGCGCCGCCCACGATGCGGTGCTGGTCGGGGCGGGAACCGTACTGGCCGACGATCCACTCCTGACTGTGCGGTACGCGCGCGGGTGCAATCCGGCGCGGGTGGTGCTGGATCCCGCTGGCCGGACGCCCTCCGGATCCCGCCTTCTCCTCACGTGTGGCCATATCCGGACCATACTGGTCGTGACCGGCCGGGCCGATGCCCGGGACCGGAGGCGGCTGGAGGGTGCGGGGGCAACGGTCCTAGTGGAGGAGGGGGACAGCATACGCCTGGGGCCGCTGCTGGGTAGGCTCTACGGGCTGGGTGTGCAGACCCTGCTGGTCGAGGGCGGCGGCAGGACCATCTGGGGGTTTGTGACCGAGGGTATATTCGACGAGATGGTGCTGACCGTCTCCCCGCATATCGCGGGAGGGGGCGGGACGAGCCTGGCGGGCGGCGAGGGGTTTGCCAGAGTGACCGATGGGCCGGGCCTGAAGCTCTTGTCGGCGCGCCGTCAGGGAGACGAGGTGGTGTTGCACTATGCGCGATCCGGGGGAGGCGGCGACCCGGACAGTGCAGGGGATCCAGGGCAGTAGCGGCGGCCCAGCCGCCGTCCGCCAAAGCGATATATGCCGGGGGCGGCGGTCAGAGACGTGTCCACCGCATCACTGCGCCGGGATCACGACCTCATAGAGAAGGTGCTAAAGTCCATGGCCGCCACCGTCCAGCTGCTTGAGTCGGGAAAGGCCGTACCGGCGCCCATCCTGAACCAGGTGATCGACTTCACCAAGAACTTCACCGACGTGTGCCACCATGCCAAGGAAGAGGAGTCCCTGTTCCCGGCCCTCCAGTCCGTCGGCGTTCCCTCCAGGATGGGTCCCATTCCTGTAATGCTCATGGAGCACCGGCAGTCCCGGGAGATCGCCGCCGAGATGGAGGGGCGCGCCCGGGAGTATCTGGAGTCCGGGGAGTATGGCCCACTGGCCACATCCATGCGGCGGTATGTTCAGCACGTCACAGAGCACCTCTGGAAGGAGAACAACCGCCTGTTCGTGATGGCGGAGGCCCGGCTACAGCGCGCCGCCTCCAAGGTCTCCGAGGAGATGGACGAGATAGAGCGCCGCCGCCTAGAGGAGCTAGGGCGGGAGAGGGCTCACTATGAGAGGATCGTGTCGGATCTGGACGGGATGGTTCGCGACGTATCCCGCTCCGTGTAGCGGAGTCATGCGGACAGCCGTAGGACTGCTCGTAACATCGTTGCGCACTTTTGGTCTGCTGGTGACCCGCCGGCCCACCACCAGCCCGTAGTAATCACCACCGACGAATCTAGAGACACGATCCATAATTAGAAACCAATCGGCTCCCTGTCCCTAGAGGCGTTGTTCAAAATGTTTTCCGACGACAAATCTGCTAGGAGGATGTTGGGGACGGTGGGCAGGATATACGCTATAGTGCAACCTGGTGGGTAGGGGTTTCACCTACGTGGCTTGTGGCCCACAGCACGCTGTGTGGCCGGCCGTAACATCTAGTCTGCTCCAAGCCTGGAATGACACCTTGCCCGGACTGGCAATTCCGGCGCAACTGCCACATGCTCGGTTCAATATATCGGCTGACCACTGCCAAGCAGGAGCTCCTGCGCCATTCGAATATCAAAACATACAACCACTACTACCGCTGCTGGCTGTGCGATTCCAGCTATTTGGATAAATTCCGAACCCCGGGGATTTATCGGATAAATCCAGATTAAATACTAATTTCGCACGATATCGGCATGGACAAACCCACAAATTCAGAGGGCG
>JAGWAW010000086.1:0-3028 GCA_021296165.1 Nitrosopumilaceae archaeon
GCACTCCCGCATCCATGCATGCTCGGCGCGCCACTTGGTGAGCAGCAGCCCGATGCGGTTGCGCGTCGCCCGCGAGTTGGGCGGAAACCCATAATGCCACGCAGACCCGCCCAGCTGCGAGCGCACCATGTCCCGTATCATACCCACGTCGACACCGGACTCCTTGGCCACCGCCATTGCCAGCTTGTCCGTCTCCCGGTCAAAGTACGACCCCTTCTCGACTTCACCATTTTCATTCGTGCGCTCCTTGGGTTTGTATGGAGCGTACGCGCGCCGCTCGGGTCCGTCCAGCGCCGCCTCGTGCGCCACCCGGTTGGACACGGCCCGGCAGACCTCAACGTACCTGTCGTAGTCGGCTTCGAACTGCGCGTCCATCCGTATCTGCAGTGTATGTGTTATGGTGCGGTGCGTGGGAGGTTCTACAACCATGGAGTCCGGTATAGGGACCGTATCATACGTGTAACATTAAAACATTCTGGTTGGCTGCGGGGGTTTTCGTCGATTGTGAATATTCTCCAATGTATCGCTCGGGCCTCATGCACGCGGCCGGCGTAGAGGGCCGCTAGGATGCGGTCACGGGCCACGCCGTGTATACAATCCAGCTCCTGCGTGGGCTGATGTGGCAAGCGGTATTCTGAGCCGGGGCGTGCTCCGTCGCCGGCCCGCGCAGCGCGACCTGAAGCTGATCCGCGCCTAGTGGCCGTAAACCCAGCCCGGGTGCCCCCGTACCTACCTTGCCTTCCAGCGGAACTGGTTGTATATCAGCTCCGGCCGCACCGCCCTGAAGGGCTGTGCGCCGCCGTCGTACCACTTGGTGAAGAACTCGTAGAGGTGCAGCCTGAGGGCCTGTATGTAGACTATCAGCCCCTCGATCATCATTATCCCCAGGTTGCCGCCTATGATCATGGCCCAGGCGCCCACCGACTCGGCGCCGCCCATGGAGGCGTACGCATTGTTTACGGTGAGCAGCAGAGCGGCGTGGACCAGCAGCATTATGCCTATACGCGCATAGCTTATGGTGTGCGCCAGGCTCTCCACGGTCTTTCCCAGAAAGACCTCCATGATCACGTTGGCGGCGCTCCCGCCCTCCTCAGGATGTCTCTTGGCGTGGAGCATGCCGCCGACCATCATGGTGGCCATGGATGCTATCACCAGTACGACAGATATGCGGGTAACTATCCACACTGTGGCCCACTCGCCCAAGAACATGGTGACCCAGGGGACCGGCTCGTTGTGGACGCGCGAGTACATGTTCATCACGTCGTACTGGGCCCCTATGGCGCACATCATTATGACCACTATCCCCCCGTACAGGGTGATGTTGGGGATGGATTCCATGTATGCGGTGAGCTTGTGGCCGGCCTTCAGGTTGCGCTTCACGCGGAGTATCATGGCCCACAGCAGGTGGACCACTCCCAGGAAGAGTGAGACCTTGAGTATGTCTATCACCTGCTCAAAGGTGAGCTCGGCCACACTCAGTATGCCCACCAGCCAAGAGACGGCGTGCAGCGGCCCGCCCTCCTCCAGTAACGACTCGAAGGGCTCCAAGTGGTCTATGTGGTACCCGAACGCCTCGCCGGCGCCCACCCCGGCTATGGCGGCGGCGCCCCCGGATATGGCTATCAGCATTCCCCACCGGGAGAGCGTACCTTGGCCCTTCATCTTGAAGAGCAGGCCCATGCCCATCAGCAGCAGGCCGTGGCCCACGTCGGCGAACATTATCCCGTAGAATATGGGCCACATCATGGCGATCATTGGGGTGGGGTCCTCCTCGCCCCTCTTGGGGATGCCCTGGCTTCCGGTTATGACCTCGAAGGTGCGCACGAACCTCTTGTTTTGGAATAGTGTGGGGGCGTTGCTGGCCAGCTTGGGGTCTGTGATGTCCTCCACTACGGCGGTCCACTCCCCTGCCGTCTTGCGGAACTTGGACTCCATGTTGGTGGGTATGTATCCCTGTATGACGGCAAAGTTTCTGGTGCCCCCCGGCTTGCGGAGGGTCTCCAGCACATCCTTGGCCACCTTGGCCTCCTCGTGTATGGTGAGTATGTCCCTGCGGAGGCTCTTTTGTAGTCCGGCCAGCTCCTTGGTGATGCGGGACTTTTTCTCGGTTAGTTCTTTGAGCTTGTCTTCTATGAGGGAGTATGCTTGGCTGGGGACCTGCGGCAGCCCCTCGGGTATGGCGAAGGCCGCGGCGTTGAAGTTGCGCAGGGCCCTGAGGATGCGGTCGGCGTCGTCGGCCCCGCCTATGACCAGCAGGGCGGCCCTCTCCTTGGACTGGAGGTCATACTTGTATGCAGAGACGCCCTCCCCCAAGGAGCGGGATATCTCCTCGTAGTCCGCCGACCCTATGATGAAGAGGTTGACGAAGAAGCGCCTCAGCAGCCCGAACCCGGCCAGGTCCATGTCCAGCCTCTTGGCCGTCTCTATGGCCTCCTTCAGGGAGCGGTACTCGTCCAGGGAGCGGTCGGTCTCGGCCGACTCCTCCAGAAGCTTGGCCGCCCCCGATATTATGCCCGGCGCGCGTTCGGTGACGTCGGCCACCATCGCGGCTATGTCGTCCATCTCGTACGACTTGGGCTTGATCGCCGTCCCCTTGAAGAGTATCTCCAGCATCCCCACCCTGGGGGGGACCTGCAGCCCCTTTACGACGTCGTCTATGGACTGGTAGGTCTTCTGGGCCTCCAGCAGGAGGTCGTCCATCTCGGGGGTCACCCTGTCGCCGTCGGTGTCTATCTTGTGGAACCACTCGAACTCGGTCAGGCGGGAGACGACCGCTGGTGACTCGCTTCGGGGCAGTATGACGGTGCCTATCTTGAGATCGGCTATGGCCAAGTCGGATGTAGCCTCCGACGCTCGTGTTTAATACCTTTGGATATGGGGCGGGGCTGCCCCAAGCTTGGTTTAGTGCTTGGGATGAGATTGCGTCGCACCGATTCGTGCTTGCCCGGACCGTGCCCCCGGATGCGCACCCGGACGGGCCGGGAGATCCATATTGGTCCCATTGGGGCATACGGCCCGCCCCTGGCCG
>JAGWAW010000086.1:3063-9372 GCA_021296165.1 Nitrosopumilaceae archaeon
ATCCATATTGGTCCCATTGGGGCATACGGCCCGCCCCTGGCCGTGTCCATGCGACCCGGCGGAGGCGGCGCCCGGTCCGCACGGCTTACCCATACCGTATGCTAGGGTTCTGGTGCAAACGCGGGTGCTGTCTCGCTCACCGACGTTGCGCCTCACTCCAGGGCAGAAATCCCGCCAAGCGCCCATTCCCGGCGCGCCCATTCTTTCGGGGGTTATCTCGTCAGGACTACAGTACCCTGGTGACCAGGCGCCTTATCCCGGCGCCCTCGTGGCAGCCACTCTCCTCAAGTTTTTTCTCACATTCGCGCAGATCCTCAATCGTCCCCATGGTTATCATTCGCGCAGGTTCTCGTGCAGATTCGGGTGCTCGCCTGCCCGCCGGCTCGCTTGGCCGCGGCCGGCAGTCGGGATGGCTGCACGGCAAGTGGCTATCATCCAGCATCCGCGTTTGCACAAGAACCGTACGACCGGCTGCCGCCCAGGCCCCAGCCGCACTCTAGTGGCGCAACCCATACCTCTCCGACACCGCCGGATCAGGAGAGATACGGCGGGTCTGGTCGTACAGACGTGCGGGTAAGGGCACCGGCGGATACCCGCGCGTATATACTGTGGTTTTCATTGCGATATGACCGGTGCGCCCACATATTCCCTCAGCCCAAGGATCCGCCCTCAAAACCACACGTGCCGACCCGAGGTGACTGCGCAGCGGCCAGCAGCATGTCATCGCCACACCCGTGGCTGGGAGCGCACACCTCACAGCAGGCTCCGGTTCCGTCATAAATGCACTGGGGGCACACGTAACTTGCCGCTTTTCCGCACTTCTCGCAGTTGTATCTCACCTTCTCGTGCAGGGCCACGATTCGGACCTTGCCCTCGCCTACCACCATGGGGGGCGGAAAGTATGCATCGTTTCGAACCAAGCCGCCTAAGTCTATGAGACGCGCCGAGCGTCCCATTACGGTGAGGCGCAACGCCGTGGTGTCGCCCATGTCGTACTGGTATGCAAACCCCGCCCCGCCCGAGAGGACGGCGCTCAGCCGCTTGCGCTTTCCCGCGGATTTGCCTCCCACGGTAAATTCGCTGAGGTGTCCGCAGCACTCCATCCAGACGGCGCGCAGGAACCTGTCCAAGACGCCGAATGTCGCCTCCGTGCTGACCTGAACGTACATCCAAAAGGGTCCCTGAGGGCCCTGGTCTATGCGTATGATGAATCGGTCAGGATCTCCAAAGGCCTTTGCCATGTGCTTTTTCATGTGGGGCGCCATTCCGCGGGCGGTGTACTTGGCGCCGCACACGCGACACTCTCCCTTGCCGCTGAACGTTATGAACTTGGTCTGCTGGGCCACACCCGAACAGGCGCACATCGCAATAAGACTGCATTGGTGCGGCGGACCCAAGACACTCATACTTGCTGAGTGTGGATCCGGTCGCGCGCGACCCCCACACTTTTCCAAACATTAAAATCCGTTTTTCCGGCGGTGTCCGCCGTTGGCGTCAGACACGCTGGAGCGGACCATAAACAAGATCCTGGACCAGACTCAGGAGAGGATAAGCTCGGAGCTGGACGGGGCGCTGGCCGAGTCGGGCAAGACGCTGGACGGGGCGCGCGCGGGCCTGGAGGCCGAATACGACAAGATCATATCAGACGGCCGCAAGGAGGCCGACAAGATCCAGAAGCAGATAGTGGGAAGCTCGGACCTAGAGGCCAGAAACAGGCAGCTACTGCTGGTCGAGGAGGCAGTCGACCGGGCGTTCGGCGAGGCGCTGGGCCGCATATCGGACATGGACAGGGACGACTCCTACGCGGAGCTGGTGGAGTCGCTGATGCGGGAGGCCACCGACACTTTGGGCTCCACCGAGGTTGTCGTATATACCAGCGAGAAAGACCGGGACGTGGTCGGCTCCGTGCTGAATGGGTTCTCCGGCTCGCAGCTGGCCGACGATACCATAGAGTGTCTGGGAGGGGTGCGCATCGTATCCACAGACGGTACCATGACCTTCGATAATACACTGGACGCTAGGATATCGCGTTTAAAGCCTTTAATTAGGAAACAAATCGCAGCCAAATTCGGAGTGGTGAACTGATGGCGGCCGAGGGAAGAATTGTGTGGGTCAGCGGACCGGCCGTAAAGGCCGACGGCATGGCCTCGGCCAAGATGTACGAGACCGTAATAGTGGGCGAGTCCAAGCTCATAGGCGAGGTGATACGGCTTACCGGGGATGTGGCCTTCATACAGGTGTACGAGTCCACCAGCGGACTCAAGCCCGGTGAGCCGGTGGTGGGGACGGGCAACCCCCTGAGCGTCCTGCTGGGGCCCGGAATAATAGGCCAGATATACGACGGCATACAGAGGCCGCTGAAAGCCCTCTCGGAGGCCTCCGGCTCGTACATAGGCCGCGGGATAACCACCACCCCAGTGGACCTGACCAAGAAGTACCATTACACACCGTCCGTAAAGGCCGGCGACCAGGTGCAGGCCGGCAACGTAATAGGCACCGTGCAGGAGACTGATCTCATCGACCACTCCATCATGGTGCCCCCCGACCACAAGGGCGGTACCGTCGCCGAGGTGGTGCCGGAGGGCGACTACGACTTGGAGACGGACCTTGTCACCCTGCAGGACGGATCCACCCTCAAGATGTACCACAGGTGGCCGGTGCGCAAGCCCCGTCCCTACAAGACCCGGTATGATCCGACAGTCCCCCTGCTGACCGGCCAGCGCGTCATAGACACGTTCTTCCCCATCGCCAAGGGCGGCACCGGCTCCATACCCGGCGCCTTCGGCACGGGCAAGACCGTCACGCTCCACCAGATCGCCAAGTGGGCCGACTCGCAGGTGGTGGTGTACATCGGATGCGGGGAGCGGGGAAACGAGATGACAGAGGTGCTGGTGGAGTTCCCCCACCTGAAGGACCCCCGCACCGGCAAGCCCCTCATGGACCGCACCGTACTGGTGGCCAATACCAGCAACATGCCGGTGGCCGCCCGGGAGGCCTCCATATACACCGGCGTCACCATCGCCGAATACTACAGGGACATGGGCAAGGACGTCGTCTTGGTGGCCGACTCCACCAGCCGGTGGGCCGAGGCCCTCCGGGAGATGAGCGGCCGCCTAGAGGAGATGCCCGCCGAGGAGGGTTACCCCTCATATCTGGCGTCGCGGCTGGCAGAGTTCTACGAGAGGGCAGGCCGGGTCCGGGCCGCGGGCAGCCCCGACCGGGACGGTTCGGTCACACTGGTGGGCGCCGTCTCACCGTCCGGCGGCGACTTTACCGAGCCGGTCACAACACACACCATGCGGTTCATCAAGACGTTCTGGGCTCTGGATGCCAAGCTGGCCTACTCCCGCCACTATCCGTCCATCAACTGGATGAACAGCTACTCGGGGTACTTGGCCGACATAGCCAAGTGGTGGGGCAAGAACGTCAGCGAGGACTGGCTCTCGATGCGCGGCGAGGCGTACGGCGTGCTGCAGCGGGAGGACACCCTCAAGGAGATCGTCCGGCTGTTGGGCCCCGAGGCGCTTCCCGACGAGGAGAAGATCATAATGGAGGTAGCCCGCATGATAAAGATCGGAATACTACAGCAGAACTCCTTCGACGACGTGGACACGTACTGCAGTCCCGAGAAGCAGTACCGGCTGCTCAAGCTGCTGGTGGACTTTTACAACCGGGGCCAGCAGGCCATCCGGGAGGGGACGAGTCTGGCGGAGATCCGGGCCATGCCGATAATCGGCACGCTCCTCAAGGCCCGTATGGAGGTCAAGGACGACGAGATGGAGAAGCTGGACGAGATAGATAACATGATGAAGGAGCAGTTCAAGGGAGCGGCGGAGGCGAAGGTACGGAATTGACCAGCATGGGCGGAGTCCAGTACTCCAAGATAGCCGAGATAAAGGGCCCCTTGGTGATAGTGGACGATGTAGAGAACGCCGCCTTTGACGAGCTGGTCGAGGTGGAGACCAACGAGGGCGAGCGGCGACTGGGCAAGGTCCTAGAGGTGGGCAACGGCAAGGCCATTGTGCAGGTGTTTGAGGGGACCACCGGACTCTCGGTCTCCGGGACGTCGGCCAGGTTCGTGGGCAAGGTGATGGAGATGCCCGTCTCCAAGGAAGTGCTGGGCCGCGTCTTTGACGGGCTGGGTCGCCCCAAGGACGGCCTGCCAGACCCCATAGCAGACAAGTTCTTGGACATTAATGGAGCCCCGATGAACCCCGAGCAGCGCGAGTACCCCAAGGACTTCATACAGACCGGCGTCTCTGTCATAGACGGCATGATCACCTTGGTGAGGGGACAGAAGCTGCCCATATTCTCGGGGTCGGGCATGTCCCACAACATACTGGCCGCCCAGATAGCCCGCCAAGCAACGGTGGTGGGCACCGAGGAGGAGTTTGCCGTGGTCTTTGCGGCCATCGGCGTGCAATACAGCGAGGCCGAGTACTTCCGGCGCACGCTGGAGGAGTCCGGGGCGCTGAAGCGGAGCGTCCTGTTCTTGAATCTGGCCGACGACCCGGCCATCGAGCGCATTATCACCCCCCGGGTGGCCCTGACGGTGGCCGAGTACATGGCCTTCGAGCTGGGGATGCACGTGCTGGTGATACTGACGGACATGACCAATTACGCCGAGGCGCTGCGGGAGATCAGCGCCGCCCGCGAAGAGGTGCCGGGCCGCAAGGGGTACCCCGGGTACCTGTACACGGACCTCTCCACCATATACGAGAGGGCCGGCAAGCTGAACGGCAAGACCGGCAGCGTCACGCAGGTCCCCATACTCTCCATGCCGTCTGATGACATCACTCACCCCATACCCGACCTCACCGGGTACATCACAGAGGGCCAGATCGTACTGGGGCGGGATCTCTTCCGCCAGGGGGTCTACCCACCGGTCAACATTCTGATGAGCCTCTCCCGGCTGATGAAGGACGGCATAGGCGAGGGGCGCACACGCCAGGACCACAGCGAGATCTCCAACCAGAACTATGACGCCTACTCCCGGGCCCAAGAGGTCCGGGCGCTGGCCGGCATAGTGGGCAAGGCCGGCCTGGCCGATGTGGACCTCAAGTACATGGACGTGGGCGACTCGTTCGAGAAGGGGTTCCTCACCCAGGCGCTGGACGAGAACCGCAACCTAGATGAGACGCTCTCCCTACTCTGGAAGGTGGTATCCAACCTGCCCCGGGCCGAGCTCACCAAGGTCAAGGACAAGTACGTAGATCAGTACTACCAGGGAAGCGACGAGTAGATGTCCTTCGGGCAGAACGTAGTAGCCACAAAGATCGAGCTGCTGAAGTACAAGCGGTCCAGCCAGGTCGCCATCATGGTCCAGAAGATACTCGACGACAAGCGCAAGGTGCTGCTCAAGAACATAGAGGAGATGATCGAGGAGGCCTCCCGTGCCCGGGGCGGCATCTGGGACCCGCTACAGGACATATACGCGTCCGTAAACGAGGCGTACCTCGGCTTGGGAACCAGCCGGGTGGACTCGGTGGCCGAGTCGACGCCGCCGGTGATGCAGGTGGACGTGCAGGTGCGGCGGGTGGTGGACGTCAAGGTCCCCGTGCTGGCGGTCTCCGAAAAGGACACCAAGTCCATGCCGTACGGCTTTGCGGACACCAACTCGTCCATAGACCGCGCCTCCAAGCAGATCAAGACGCTCCTCCCCCAGATATGCAAGGCCGCCGAGTACGAGAACTCGATACTGAGCCTGGCCAAGGCCCTGGAAAAGACCCAGAAGCTGCTCAACGCCTTGGAGAACATCATAATACCCCAGTACCAGCAGAGGGTCAGGTTCATACTGGCTACCCTGGAGGAGCGCGAGCGCGAGGAGTTCGCAAAGTTAAAAAAACTCAAAGAATCCATGGAGAAGCGGAAGTGAGATGGCCAGGGCAGACATACCCAGATTGCTGAAGGAGTCCAAGAAGGCGCTGGCCGCCGAGCACGCCGCCTCCGTGAAAGCCGTCCGGAAGGACCTGAACGCGTTCAAGAAGAAGACGCTCTCCAAGGTGTAGGCGGAACTCCACGTCGGTGGCGTCTAGGTCGAGACCAATCCGTACCGCATTCTCAATCTGGTCTTGGAAAGATTAGGCTGCCCATCTGGCCTGATGCTTGTCTTTGCCGAGGCTGGCCGCATCGTAGTACGCGCCTGGGGCAAGACGGGAAGTCGTCGTTTCTAATAATTAAGCCATGTTTTGCTGGCACCGGCTATGCATGCAACAACACCATTCGTAGCGGGGGTTGTCCACGGTCTTCTACAGACGGTTCATGTAATTACTAAAACTGGTTGTCGGCGGTATTCCGGGGGGCCCACAT
>JAGWAW010000087.1 GCA_021296165.1 Nitrosopumilaceae archaeon
AGTTGGTGAGGGCGCTCCTGCCGCACACCGCCTATATCGAGATCGCCACCAAGATAGCCGCCTACAACCGCACCCAGAACGTCGGGGACAGGGCCGTCCGGGCGGTCCGGGCGGCGTGCGCGGCATGACACTGCACGGCCAGGCCACTCTGGGCGGCACTGCGCGCGCCACACCATCAAAGGCCGGGATCACGCCGTCAAATGACACAGGCGGACGCGCCGCCCACGCACTTTGGACCCGGGGCGCGCACAAACCGCCTCATGGCGCGCGATGCAGGCCGGGTCTGCCCGGCCGCGGCAACGGGCCCATAAGGGACGCCATCGAATTATGAAACTGGCTATTCCCGGGCCATCTCGGATACGGCTGGCATGGGATGCAGGAATCCTCGGAAACCCTGGAGTGGCGGGACGTCGGAGCAGGCTATCACGCGCCGCGGGCTCCACATCTACCAGAAGGGCGACCAGATCAGGACCCTGACTGGGAACATACGGGACGTGGCCTCGAGTACGGCCGGTGTCCCATACAGGTGGGCCTAAGATGCTAAGAACAGCCCTGCTGGCCACGCCAGATTTACACAGGTGCGGGGGAACCTCCCGGTCGAGGGTTTAAGAGGGGTATGGCGCCAATGGCAAGGTGAAACAGCGACTTGCCATGGCGGCGTGTCTGGGGACGGCTGCCGTGCTGGCCGGTTACGGGGCATTCCTGCTCGCGCAGCCCGCTCCCGTGGCACATGATTCTGCGCCTAACCCGCAGGCAGGATTCAAGCTGTCGGAGATGTCGGAGATGTCGCTAGCCTCACCATCCCAGTTCTCGCCGACCGAGTCCCTACGCCCAGCGTCCGCCTGGCCCAATCCGGGTCTCTCGGCCTGTCCGTCGGCGGCGCCGCGGACATTGGGAACTTCCGCGCGAACGTGGCCAACGGCTATCTCCCACTGCATACCGACCTAACATACGAGGGGCTCTTCGACGAATACTACTTCGATACCGGAAGCCGCACGGGGTGCGACATCCTCTTCTGCCCGTCGTACAGCTACGCGGTTTCGGCAGATCCGTTCTCCGGTGGCCGGGAGTACTACCTGTCGGTGGGGTTGAACTCCGGCCTGAAGGAAGCCGACTTTAGCCGGAAGGATCTCAACCTGGTCATAGTGGTGGACGTCTCCGGGTCGATGAAGGGGTCGTTCAACACATATCACTATGACGATCCCCCCACGCCGGCCTTGATACCAAGATGAAGATCGAGATTGCCAACGAGGCTGTGGTCGGGCTGGTGGGCCATCTTGGCCCCGACGACAACCTGGGGATAGTCCAGTTCAGGGACGTGGCGCGTGTCGTATGGCCCCTGGGGAGCATGGGGTCTGCAGACGGGGAAGATCTCAGGGCCAACATCATGGGTATGCACGCGGTCGGGGGGACCAATATGGATGCGGGCATGGATGCCGCAACCCTGCTGATCGGCGAGGCCGTAGACGGATACGAGAACCGCATCATCTTTCTGACCGACGCCATGCCCAACTTGGGTGACATATCGCGGGAGGGCCTGCTCAACACCGTATCCCGCAACGCCGAGGGTGGGATATACACCACATTCATAGGCATAGGGGTGGACTTTAACACCGAACTGGTTGAGGCGCTGACCAAGGTCCGGGGCGCAAACTACTACTCGGTGCATTCGGCCGACGAGTTCAAGAGCAGGATGGTCGACGAGTTCGAATTCATGGTTACGCCGCTGGTGTTCGACTTGGAGCTGAAGCTGGAGGCCGACGGGTACGATATATCTGCGGTGTATGGCTCGCCGGAGGCAGACCGTTCCACCGGCGAGATAATGACGGTCAACACGCTATTTCCCTCGCAGACCGAAGGCGGCCAGACCAAGGGCGGGATAATACTGCTGGAGCTGGAGCGGGTCTCCGACGATGCGGTCCTAGTCCTGAGCGCCACTTACGTAAGCGCGGATGGGGAGCCCGGAGAGAGCAGGGTGGCGGTTGGGATAGGGCCGCACGATACGGACTACTACGAGAACACCGGTGTGCGAAAGGGAGTGCTCTTGGCCAGGTATGCAGACCTCATGAGGGCATGGGTACTTGACGAGAGGACCGCCCTAGCCAACATGACCGTCGACCGGCCATCCTACGGCGACGACGGCATACACGCCCCGACATATACCGCTGGGACCCTCGGCCAATGGGAGCGGCAGTCGGTGCCGGTGCAGGTGTCAGATCTCCATGCGGGGCCGATATCCCAGTTCCGCGAATACTTTGAGGCGGAGGCGGCCGCCATCGGGGATGAGACGCTCCGGCAGGAGCTTGAGATACTGACTAGGCTGGCTAATCTGGCGGATCTGGGCGGGTAGGCATTCGGCGCATTACCGCCGCCCGCGGCCCACTCTGGGGGTGGCCCGGCCCCGTGTCTCCCAGGGTGCCAAGCCGCGCCGCACTTTGGATCAGGGGCCGGTTTTGGCCGATAAGTCGGGACTTTGCCAAAAATAGACCCAAAACTCCGTAACCATGCCCGGCGTACCCCCCGCCTAGACCCGGTTGCGGCCAGGATCTGGGTCGTCTGGAGCGACCGCCCACCCTTGCGGAAGTCCAGATTAGATCGACCAACAAACCAGCCTGATCCTGCCAGACTGCCCCAATCCAGGGTTTGGAGCCGGCCCGGATCAGACGTCCCGCTGGCGCACCCAGCGGTGCCGGCGGCTGTCGGGCACGACCCTCCAACCGCTCACGCCGGCTATGGAGCCTGTCTTTTTTATGTGATCCAGCTTGTCCCTGCCGCCGTACCTCCTGCTGACCCTTGCGTAATGCACCGAATGTCCGGCTTTTTTGGGGTTCCGGACCATGATGACAACCACGATTTCCCGCGCCGCGCCGTCTCCGGCGGACGCTCCGCCCCCGCGCAGGTCATAGCACCACACATCGGTGAACTCCTCCCGCAGGCAGGCCCGCAGGCCGGCCTTGGAGTCCTTGACTATGTACTCGGCTGGCACGACGAACCCCACCACTCCCGAACCCCGCAGGCGGTCCGTCGCCCACCGCTGCGCCCTGACGTATGGGCTCTTGACGTCTATGGTGGAGCCGGAGTGGCCGGTGCGGCGCGCCGCCCTGACGTACGTGTTCCTTATCCTGGTCTCCAGCTCGGGGTGGCGTCCCCCCGGATGCGGCGCCGTCGAGCGCGGGGGGTCCCCCACGATGACGCGCACGTTGTCGGCATGCTGGCGCGCCACCAGCCCGGCGGCGTCGGCCAAGAGCGGTCCGCCGTCCCGGTCGCCTGATCCGAACGTGTCAGCGTATGATGCCCCGGCGAACGGGACGTACCCCCGCCCGCCCAGCATCTGGCGCGTGAACTCGGCGCGCGCCGTCGTGGCGTAGTATGCCGCTAGGGAGCACTCGCCGGCGTATATCTCGCCCTCGTACTTGCCGTGCATGCTGTCGGGGGATGTGACCTCCAGGAGCCCGGAGACGAACGTCCCCGCCCCGGCGAACGGATCCAATACCCTGGTGGAGCGGTCATCCAGGCTGGCGCCGAACTCCTCGTCCAGCACGTGCTGGACCGACCGTATGACAAAGCCCACTATCTCGGCGGGAAGGCGGCCGCCGCGTCTTGGCTTTGGTTCGGAGAGGCGCCTGTACGCCTCGTACGCCAGAAGCACAAAGTTCCGGCGCCGCTCGGCCGTGTCGACGTGGCGTAGCTCGGTATGCATGCCGTTGTACACGTCGTGGGGGATCCGCATGTCCTGATCAAACCCCAGCGTCGCAATACAACCCTGTATGGCGCGTGCCACCGGGTTGCGCCTGACAAACTCCCCGTTGTGGAACGTGTCCAGCAGTCCGCCGAACACCATGTGCTGCGCCATTATTCGGGCGGCCGACGCTTGGGTTGCCGAATCGCCCACCAGCCGTTTCAGCGACGCGACCAGCGGCTCGATCTTCTCGGCCAGCAGCGGCGAGTCGGCCACCCTCTGGGCCATCTGCGTCTCCAGGCTGCCGGCCGCCTCGGCCAGCCGCCCTGCGTACTCGCCGTAGCGGCCCGCGCCGCCGGCCCTCTCCACAAACATCCGCCTTATGCGGCGCGCCAAGCGTGCGGCGCCCTCCGCATCCAGCTCGCCGGGGGCTGCCACCACATCCACCTCTATTCTCCCTCCCACCTGTATGGTGAGTGAGCCGTCCACGCCGGCCCGCGCATCTGGCGCCTCCTCCAGCTCCAGCGCCGCCAGCTCGCGCCTCAGGTCCCCGTCGTGGGCGCACGCGGCGGCCAAGACCGTCCATGCGGCCCTGAGGGTGGCATCCGGCGGCTCGGCGACCGGCGCGTTCCCCAGCGCTATGGGAACAAGCAGGTGCCCGCGCTCCTTTCCGGCGCCGCGCCGGCGGCGCACCACGCCGCCCACGCACCGCTCGGCCTCGGCCACCGAAGGGGCGTCGGCGAACAGCACGCACTCCACCGGCTCGCCGTCGGGCGGACTTTGCGCAAAGAGGGCGCGGCATGTGTTGGCACCACCCCCCGGCCCCTCCAGCCACCCGGCGTCCTCCCGGGGGTTGCTGCCCGCGCACCGGGTGTGTATGCGCGCCGGGGGTGGGCCGGCGGCGTACTTGGCCAGCCGGGCCAGCCACGCGGCCCACTCCTTGGCGCGGCGGGCGGAGCGGACCACTCCCGTTATGCTTCGCAGCGGCGGACGGCCGCCGCCCGGATTGAGGATGGCGCGCCACGCGGCGGCGGCCACGGCGCGCTCAGCGGCCGGCACACTCCCGGCGGACCTCTGGTACAGCCCCTTTGAGGCCCTGCCGCTCACCAGTACCACCTTTATCATAAAGTCCGCCGCCGCGCCCTCCCCTATGGCCTCACCCAGATCCAGCCGGTATATCTCCCTGCCGTACGTCTCCTCGTCCATGGCATACACGGCGCGCCGCGTCCGGGTCGGATGCGGCTCGGGCATCTTGGGCGCGGCCGTAATGTAGAGGCGCCTGGTGGCGTCTATCTCCGGCAGCGGGGCGGGGCGCGGCCCGTTCCCGGCCGTTGTGTGCGCGTCGCCGTATATGGCCAGGTCGAACCCCCCGCAGGCCCCCGCGACCATGCCCGCCGCCGACTCGTACGTGGAAAAGACCACCGTCATGGCGCCGGCCGTCCGGTTGCCGTACCTGGCAGACATGTCCTTGGGGTCGGCTACGGGAACGTACGAGTCGGCGGCCGACTCGCCCCTATGCTCCCCGGGGTGCGCGGCCAGCATGCTAAGGGGGATGGTTGCCGCGTCGGCCCATTGCCGCATGGTGCGGTTCATCGAGGCAAGCGACGGCGCCACCACCAGTACGGCGCCACCCCTCCCGGCCATCTGCTCGGCCGCACCCAGCGCCACGAGCGCCCTGCCCGTGCCCGGCGGCATCACCATGATGCCCCGGTCAGCATGTGCCAAGCCGCGTGCTACTGCATTCACCGCCCCGGTCAGCCTGCCCGGCAGCCCGGGGGCCTTGGGCGGCGCGGCAAAACCCCAGTCTATATCCAGCTCCTCCAGCCGCTCGCACGACAGTATGGCGGTTCCCGCGTCCTCCAAGGCCCTGCGGGCGCGCCCGGCCACCTTTCCGTCTATATGCACAAGCATGGAGCCGCCGAAACCCTCCGATGTTATAGCCTCCAGAAAACCGGCCGCCTTGGCGTATCCCAGATCTCCAATGTGACACATTATCGCCGTGGTGGCGCCGTCGTGCCCCTCGGCTACTATAGTAACAGGAGACTTGGCGTCGCCGCGTTGCGAGTCGCGCCGCAGTTGCACGTCGCCGAACACACACCCGTACAGCCTGGCGGTCCTGAGAAACCTCAGCACCAGCCTTTCGACGGCCACCTTGCTGTACCTGCCGGATGGCGTCTTGGCGGCGGCCAGCGCCGCATCCAAGGACAACCGGCCCGCCGGCTTTTCACGGGCCATACGGAATCCTCGACGTGAACGGCATGCCTGCCACACCTCTGGGCTATGACATGCTCCTTTAACATTTGCCGTAGATGGACTAACGTTTACGTGAGTCGGGCTCTGGTGTAACATGCGTGGGCTGGCTGCAGCATGCGTGGCGGCCTGATCCTTTTTATTAATGCTCTCCGAGGAGTATTCGAACCCATGCCATGCTAGTGAGCGGATCCGCCGTCCTACTAGACTGACGACCAGGGCGTCGATCTTAGGCAGGTATCCATGCCAGGGTTCCTCCCGCAATGCCGGGTGATGGGTAGGAAAAGTGCGTCTAGGATCTTAAACAGTACTTCGGATCATGGCAGG
>JAGWAW010000088.1 GCA_021296165.1 Nitrosopumilaceae archaeon
TTGCAGGCGCGCGACCTCGTCTTGGAGCCGCATCGCCTCGGCGGCGTGCGCGCATATGCCATCCTCCGGCGCGCAGGCTCCCGCCCCGGCAACCTCCTCGGCGGACTCGGCCCTCACGCGCGCGACCTCGTCCCGCAGTTCCCGTATTGTGGAATGGCACCCGTCTATGACCCCGAACAGCCGGGCGATCTCGTTCCGGTATGGGGCGAGTTTGGCTCCCGGCGGCGGGCGGTCCGACAATGCCACGCCGCCCTGCAGCCTCCTGCCCGTGCTGCGGACCGTGCTGCCGTTGGCTGTCCGGACCACCGCCCGCCCTACCGCCCGGGACGGGGCGCCGTTCTTCGGACGCTCTCTTCCGGCCACATGGTTGACATGTCACGGGTGACATATAGATCTTGGCGTTAAAATACGACTGAATGCATGGCCGGGCATGACCAAATGGTCCCCCGGCGCAACCGACTTTACGGTAGCGGTGACGACCAGCAAGCAGGCCGGCACCAGAAGCAGCAACATCCCCAAGCCCATTCTTGTCTGGCTGGGCAACCCCAGCAGCATCAGGTTCTCCATACGGGGGGACACGATCGTGATGGAGAACGCCGACGGCTAGCTGGCCGATGCCAGGGAAGGTTGGAGATGCCCGTGTCTGCGCATGATAATCTGTGAATGTGTACGATCGGCGGTGGGTATCCCCCTGTTGCCGGACGGGAGTCCGACGGCGGGCGGGCTGCTACAACGCTCTAGAGGGGTTGAGTATGTACGCCAGAGAGATGGAAACCATTTTAGTAGCGCACCATGGAGCCACCGCATGGAGAGACCCAAGCGTATTGTAGCAGATACCAGTGTCCTGATTAACGGCCAGTTAGGCGTCCGGGCCGAGGCCGGCGAGCTGCGCAGCTGCGAGGTCATAGTACCACAGGTGGTCATGGACGAGCTGCACTCGCTGGCAGCACAGCACCGCCGCCAGGGCTGGGCCGGGCTGGAGGCCCTCCGGAACATGTCCGAGGACGACACCATAACAATTACGGTCCACGGCAACCACGCCACCGTCGACGAGATTGGGGCCGGAGAGGGGCGCCTAGACGGCATCGTTGTGGACACGGCCAAGCGCCTGCGGGCAACCCTCTACACCGCCGACAATCTACAGCAGTTGGCGGCGCAGGCCGAAGGAGTGGAAGCATCTCTGCTCCGGTCCGAGATAAGGAAGGAGGACCTAGAATTCGTTCAGTACTTTGACTCAGATACCATGAGCGTGCACCTCAAGGAAGGCATGCCCCCGGCTGCCAAACGGGGAGGCCCCGGCTCCTTCATCATGGTCACGCTGAGCGACCAACCCTTGGAGCGGCAGCACCTGGAGAGGATGGCCGACCGCATAACCGACGCTGGCCGCGGGGCCGGTGGCATGATAGAGATAGAGAAGCCCGGTGCCGTGGTGGTGCAGTACGAGGACTACCGCATAGCGGTGACCCGGCCGCCCTTCTCCGAATCCATAGAGATAACGGTGGTGCATCCGCTGGTCCGGATGACCTTGGACGACTACGATCTCTCCGACGAGCTTATGGAGCGCTTCTCGGAAGGGGCAGAGGGCATAGTGATAGCCGGCGCGCCGGGATCGGGCAAGTCGACGCTGGCCTCGGGGCTGGCCGACTTTTACAGCGAGCGGGGCCGGGTGGTAAAGACCTTCGAGTCGCCACGGGACCTGCAGGTGAAGCCCGGCATAACCCAATACACCAAGCTGGACGGGAGCTTTGAGAACTCGGCCGACATACTGCTGCTGGTGCGGCCCGACTACACCATATTTGACGAAGTGCGCCGCCGGGAAGACTTTGACACCTTTGCGGACCTCCGCCTGACTGGCGTGGGGATGGTGGGGGTTGTCCACGCCAACTCCCCCATCGACGGCATACAGAGGTTTCTGGGCAAGATAGAGCTGGGCATCATTCCCAGCGTGCTGGATACGGTGGTCTTCATAAAGGACGGCGGAGTGGAGAAGGTCTACGAACTGGAGCTGAAGGTGAAGGTGCCCTCCGGAATGGTCGAAGCCGACTTGGCCCGGCCGGTGGTGGAGGTGCGCAACTTTGAGACAAAGACCTTGGAGTACGAGATATACACGTTCGGGCAGGAGAACGTGATAGTGCCGGTGGCCGAGGTACCGGCCAACGGCATAGGCGGCATAGCCGGAGAGCGCATACGGGCCATGTTCCAAAAGTACGACCCCAACGCGGCCGTGGAGATACTCTCAGAGAACCGCGTCCTGGTGAAGGTGTCCAAACACCTGATACCCAGCGTGATAGGCAGGCGCGGATCCAACATCAGCGATCTGGAGAAGAGACTGGGCATATCGATTGACGTGGATGAGTTGGACGGCGAGGCGGCCCCGGCCGGGGAGCCCGTCCCCGTGTCCCTCTCCGAGTCCAAGAACGCCCTACTGTTGGATGTGGGTGAGGAATACGCCTCAATGAACGCCGCCGTGTACGTCGGGGATGTGTTTCTGACGTCCCGGCGAGTGGGGCGCCGGGGCCAGATAAAGCTGCCCAAGCGCTCAGAGGCGGCCCGCCGCTTGGGCGAGATGGCCACCTCCGACGAAGACGTCCGGGTCTCGATCAGAGACTCCCAAATTCCTCAATAATCTTGGGATTGGACCTCAGATAGGTGACGAACTTTCGCAGCTGCGAGACCGTCTTTGGGTTCAGGTGGTGCTCCACCCCCTCGGCATCCCGGTGTGCAGCCTCCCCGGTTATGCCCAGCATCCCGAAGAACTCCAACAGTGTGCCGTGCCTCTGGCGAATGGACTCGGCGATCTCGCTGCCCTTCGCGGTTAGTTTTATGCCGTGGTATCTTTCATAGTCCAGAAAACCCCCCTCGTCCAGCCGCCGAAGCATCTTGGTGACGCTAGGGGCGCTCACGCTCATATACCTAGATATGTCCAAGGTGGTGGCGTACCCTTTCAGCTCCACCAGCTCGGCTATGACCTCCAGATAATCCTCCATAGTGCTGGAGAGTGTCCTGCCGGTCCCGTGGGCCGCCCGTATTGACTCCAGCCTGCTTCCGTCGTCAGACAATGAGTATGGAGGCACGCCTAGCTAATTAAACGGCGCCCACGGCGCCGGGGTTTTTAAAACCGGCTCGCCCACATAACGCGATGGCCACCCGCATGCAGATCCTGATACCAGTGGCCGCCGCCGCCGTGATAGTGGGGGTAGCGGGCATGCTCTCCATACCCGCCGACACCAAGATGGACTTTGCCGAGTTTCCCCAAGGGACGATCCGGGTAGACGATATGATACTGCAGGTGCAGATAGCTGACACGCAACCCCGCCGTGTGTTAGGCCTGATGCACCAGAACGAGCTGCCCTATGACCAGGGAATGATCTTCATATTCGATTCGGTGGGACAATACAGCATGTGGATGCGCAACGTGCAGTTCCCCCTGGACATGATATGGTTCGACGAGAACGGCGTTGCCGTCCACATAGAGAGGGACGTACCCCCGTGCCTTACGGCCGTAGAGGCCATGACCTGCCCGTCCATAGATCCGGAGGTGGATGCCCTGTACATACTAGAGGTGACCGCCGGGTTCGTTGGAACGTACGACATACGGGTGGGATCCCAGCTGCACCTCATATCGGTGTGAGGGCGCCGGCAGGCATACATCTGGCTTCGTCTTTTCGGCTGTTGTTGTGTATGCGCGCGTAGATATTTCGCATCCGGGCAGGCATCAGCTGATGCCATTCCCGGGCGTTTGGGCCGTGCAATTGACGTCGTCTGGTCGCCCCGAGTTCCCAAAACGAGCATACCGCAGAACCCGACGCGGCCGGCGGTGCGGCCAAGCAGGAAGCCGAATGCTGCCACAGCATGGAGATGATTGATCCGGCATCTTCCCGGCTTTGTCCGTGTCGTAATGCCGCGAAAATATCTGACCCTGCCCAAGTACCCGCTCAAAGGATTTATTCTGACTACGGCAGTATTTGTGGCATGAGGCCCCGAACGCTACTGCTTGTGGCCATGCCCGCCGCGGCGCTGGCGGCATTCGCGTTTGGCATCACATATCAGGAACGGCCCGAGTACATCTCGTACGGGGACGAGGGCGATGTACGCCAAGATCTGGAGGCTGCAGACATACAGATGTCTTCGGCGGTGAGGCTGTCGGGGAGCGAGGCTGCCGAGTACTGCTCGTTTCTGGCCGGTGGCTCGGCGCCCGTCTCCTACTGTCTGTCCACCGAGCTAAAGTCCGGAGACATGTTTCTGGGAAATATCCATCTGGCCGGCACGCCCGGGAGGCCGGCCTTGGCACTGGGCATAGTGCAGTCCGACGGCGTGGTAGCCGAGAGGGGCAAGATTGCCGCGGTGGCTGATTCGATGATACGACACATGGCGTGTGGAGACGCGGTCGACCTCACCTGCGCCCTGCTGGGCGGCCCAGACACCGACGCGACGCGGCACATGTCTTGCAGCTGCCCCCATGCGGCATTTCCGGACGGGCCAGACTCGGTGGAGCGGTGGGTGGATCAGACTGTCCGGCGCCATCTGAACGGCGACAGCCCCACCACCAGATCATCTGTGGAAGGGCTGCCGCTTCCGGTGCTGCTGGAGGTGACCAGGACCGGGGACGGCCACCTGTGGAAGATACTGGTGGGCCCTGCGCCATGATCTGGATTGTGGTAGCGGCCGCGGTCTTGGCAGCCACGGCGACGCTTCTGGGCGCGTACGGGGAGCCCACTGCCGTTCCGGGGGCGTGGGCGTACGCTGGGACTGTGGCCTTGGCAGTGGGTGCCTCGGCGGTGGGATCCATGGTGGGTTTGGGGGGCGGTCTGATCATGGTGCCCGTCCTCATATTTACGGGCGTGCCTCCTCCGGTGGCCGCCGCAGCGAGTCTGGCTGCCACCCTCACCAATGCCACCAGCTCGACGGCGACATATGCACGGCAAAACCGCATTGACTATCGGGAGGGGATCAAGATGGGAGCGGTGGCCACCCCCGGCAGCGTACTTGGAGCGGTATGGTCGTCGGGCGCCGAACCCGGAATATTTGGAGTGCTGCTGGCCATGACCCTGATCGCGGCAGCCGGGTACATATTCGTCCGTTCCCGGCTGAGCCACCGCAGCATACTGCACGGGGGCACCATGATTGTGCTCTCCACATCGGCCAGTTTCTTTGCTGGAATGGTGTCTGCGTTCTTTGGGATAGGGGGCGGCATCATATTCGTTCCGCTCTTGGTGGTGGTGCTGGGCATGAGCATGATGCGCGCAGCGCCCACCTCCATGTTCGCGCTGATTCTGACGTCGACTGCCGGGGTGGCGGCGCACTCCCTGCTGGGCCACACCGACGCCGTCCTGGCGCTGCTGCTCGCGGCCGGGGGGATTTTGGGCGGGCTGACTGGGGCCCGCCTGTCTCTGGTTGTGGGGGAGCGGTACCTCCGGGTGATGGTTGCCGTGCTCATGTCCGGAGTGGCCGCCAAGCTGGTGTGGGACGCCCTGTCGGCCAATGCCCAGTGAGCCGGAGCGGCGCATACAGGGGGCGCGGCCACAGTCGGTGCTTTCCTACACCCATGCAGAGGTTGCCGCACATTCCGAGCATGCATGGTCTGGGCCGGTACGTTAACGGCGCCTTAAGCAGTGGCGGCATAGATTGTACTGGGCGAACATGCGCCGCTTCTTGGATATTTATATGGCACAGGGCTCCACACAACGATGAAGAAGTTTAAGCACACCAACGAGGAGCTGGAAGCAGCCCGGCTCCGGGCAGAGAAGGCCAAAAAGAACAACTAGGGCCAGTATGGACCGGGACACATCCCGGATCTTTATTTGTTTGGCTTGTTACAACGGCTGGCTGTTCCACGATACCTAGCCTAGTCGCCCCTCTCGGCAGCAGGCCGTATCGAGACCAGGTCGTCGGGATCCGCTCTTATGCAATCGGTTCCCACCGGGCGCAGGGGCGCAAACCGCACCGACCCACCCGGCATGTACCCGCCCTCCTGAAGCAGGCGTATCTTTTCGGACACCGTCTGGCGGTGGGCCTCACAGGCCACGCCCACCATATACTCATCTGTGCCGCTGGCGACGGACACCGCATACTGCGGTGGGCTGGGACACTGACGCCCGTCCCTCACTATGGCGCACCTGTTCGGAAGCACAACGCACTTACGGCCCAGTTGGGTATAAAACATGCGACTGCTGGTTCCTCCCGCAAAGACGGGTGATTGATCCAAATGCCTCAAATCTGACCCCCAAAAGCCTATCCAGACAGGTGTACG
>JAGWAW010000089.1 GCA_021296165.1 Nitrosopumilaceae archaeon
GCAATGCGTGGTTGGGATCTGCGCCCATATATGATCGTGCCTGTTGTCAAGCACCCAGTCATCTTAGGCTGGTTGTGGGGGGGGTTGAGTGTGTACGAGTGGGAATCACAGGCTTGGGCAATTCCTTGACCGGCCACACACGTCCACCGGCACGGCGCGCGCCGTTCCCGCGTTTGCGTCGGGTTCCGTTGACTTACAACCCACCACACTTGACGCACCGGGGCCGTCATGGTAAATGTGTAACCTGTCATACACACACCAGACAGTATCTAGGCTGCGGCGTTGCGCACGCATACGGCGTGGCCAGGTTCTGTCACAAAGTCGGTCGATGTAGTTACCCCTCGATAACAATGTCCAGCCAACGGGGAGGATAGTACCCCTATACACCACACGACCCTGTCTAAATAGAACACGCTAACTCCATTTACAGGAGCGTCATCATTGTGGGGCTTGGGAGGATGCCGTCAAGACGCGGGGTGACGTGGTGGCGGGCGGCCGCGACCCGAAGCCATGCCGCCTGTGCCGGCCCGGTCAGTCCGGCGATTGATTTGGCAGTTCATGCCTGGTTCCCGCCGGCAGACGGCCCTATTGCAATGGCCTGTTGATTTGGTTTCTTGTGATTTTCGCGCCAACCGCATCCGCAGGGCAGACACGCAGACTGCCCGCCCATGGGGCATGTCGTACGAGCATTTCACCACTAACCGGCTCAGGCCGGCGCGGTACGCACGAGCCTGGCCCTCTCCGACTCGTACGTGCCCAGCCGCAAAAGCTCACTCCTCTTCAGCACGAGGTTCCGATACCGCGTATATGGTATGGAGTCGTCCAACTCTCCTTCGGAGAACTCATGGCCAAACCGCATCAATAGCGGGATGTTTGCGCCCGATTCCATGTCGCGGGCGCAGGCGGCGGCGAAGTTGGTTATGCGGAACTTACTGTGGCCGTCGGCAAACTCCACGATCCTCCTGCTGGCGCGCCACCGCTCGGTGGTGGACGGCTTCCCGGCAAGTATTGGCTTTACGGCGCGGATCATCTCGTCGTATGATGTCTTCAGCGCCCTGACGTCGTCGGCTACGCTCGTGCCGCTGGACTCAAAGTCGTACACGTCCATGGAGACTTCCGTGGAGCCCTCCACGCGCACGAGCCTCACAGGCATCCTGCTCAAACGGGCACCTCCAGGTTTCGGGCCTGCGTCATCAGGTCCCTGTGGGTCTCAAACGCCTCGGCCGCGTCAACCGGCCTGTTCTTGGCGCCGTGTGTTATCAATGCACTGAACATGACCTGCTTGACGCGCAGGTTCCTGGCGTCGGCATTCCTTGTATACTTGCGGTACAGCGGGTGCGCCGTGTTGCACACAAAGTCGTTGCTTTCGGGGTCTATCCAGCCGTCGCGCGGGTCGCCCTCCTTGTAGGCCGTGATTATATTGAGGCCGCTCCCGCCGCGCGACCCGCTACCGGTGCGTTTCTTGCCGTCGGGCGCCTTGACAGTCTCTCTTTGGCGGGTGGCCTTGCCGCGTTCCGCCACCCCGCCATCGCTTCCCGCCCCCGGTCCGGAGCCGGCAGCCGCCCCGGGGTTGAGCCACCTGTATCTGGGATCCTTGAAGAGATTCTTGAAGAACTTTGAGATCTTGGCGCTGCGCTGGACGTCCCCGCCACGGGCCTCTACATACCCCTTGTCGCGGAGCGTCTTGTGCAGCCACCTGTCCACGGCGCCATACATATCGGCAACCATCCCTGGCCCGCCCTTGAAGCTGCCCTTGTCGAGCTTCAGGTATTTCGAGCACGGCTCCGCGTTGACCAGGCAGTGCACGCGGTTCCGGTACTGCTCCCTTATGTCGGCAACCCAGTCCAGCCTCTTGGTGGTTATGGTCTTGCCCCATACCTGGTACTGCACGTAGCGGTATTTGGACGGCACCTCGTCCTTGCATATAGTCAGGGCGACGGGAAAGTCCCGTTTCTTGACCCTGACGGTCCCGTCTATGCGGGTCTCGTGAGGAGGGCGCCACGGCTCAAGCGTGGAGCCGTTGACGGTCACGCACAGCCCGGCTAGCATGGCTGGATTGAACTGGTCCAGTATGATGTCGCGTATGCCGGCGAGCAGCCTCTCGTAGTCTTTCTCGCGCAGTTTCACGTCGTACAGGGTGCCATGCGTTCCGATGGACGTGCTTGTCGGGCACGGTTCCCACCTGACCTTCCCGTGTGTGACGCGGAGGTCGGACGCCAGCGGGCCGTCGGGGCCGTGCGTCTCGGTGTGTATCGCAGTCTGCTTCCATACTGCGAGGTACACCTTCGCCCCCACGCCGGCAAACCCTATGCCTGCCCCCTTCCGCTTGGCGGATGCCGATATGTCGTGGTATTTCTTGAATTGTTTCCCATTCATGCCGGGCCCGTTGTCGCGGAACGATATGTGCCGGTCGGCCAGTCTCACGTCCACCTCCGTGGCCTTCGCGTCCAGCGCGTTGGCCAGCGCCTCCAGCACCACCACGGACGACTCGTCATCGTACGCCTCCCGGAAATTCTCAAGCGTGTGGAGGACGTTGATTTTCACGTCGGGCAACGCGTTCAAGAATTTCTGGAGCGTAGTAAATGGGTTACTCACAGTGGTCGTTCAGATGAGTGGCAGGTGTAAGAATTGCCCGTATATTGTTAGGCGTGTAGTTGACGCCCGCAACGCTGACCGGCCAAGCAGTAACCGGCGCGCCGTGTGTTCCAGAGACTTGATGCATGATTAGCAGCATGGCGGCCCCCCGGCGAGCGAGCGCAAGATCTTAGCCTCTCCGGACACGGATGGTCATGAGAGCCTTCAAGATCATGCCAAGGAATGTCCGCGCGTTCAGGACGGCCACCGGCGTGCCGCTCATACAGTTCGATTTTTTGACGCGCGGCATCGAAAAAACCCACCCGGAGATCGAGAGGGCGGGACCCGGCCGCCCCGGCAGGCGGAGGGTCGGCGCGGGGCGTCCGTTCTCGCTGCACCTGCGGGGGAATGGTACTGACGGCCTTGATGTTCCCGCTAGTGCATGACGGCGAACTGCACAGCCTGGAATACGCCACCATCGTGCCGGCGGAACCGGTCAGGCCTTGACACCCCCCATCAACCGGCCTCCCGGGCCTCCCGGGGAAACCCAAGTGGGGTGACGGCAAAAGCCTGACCCAGACAGACCCTCAACGGGGCATTCCCGAACGGCTGCAACACCTCGGCGGCCTGACGGCAGGCATTCCACACATGGGCGCCGGCGGGCGTAGCCGACCGGCTGTTGACGTTTGTGGCGGCGGGGACTTGGCGAATGAAACGGCCGGGACCGGCGTGCCGAATAGTTTCGGCCGGAGCCGGGCCGCGCGGCCGTCTCCGTGCCGGTATGACGGTCGGATATGGCCGCGGACCGGGACGGCGCACTCGTCCGGATGCATCCCTCCAACTGCATGATCAAAGTTCTAATACGGCCGCGCGTACCGTATCGCGTTGTGCCCAGCCAACTCCGCTCCCAATAGGCTTGCGATGCTGATAGACGGCGACAACGCCGAAGCCAAGCTGCTGGACAAGATGCTTGAGGAGGCATCAAAACACGGCACGGTGACCATACGCCGCATCTACGGGAACTGGACCGACAAGGGCATGTTCCGGTGGCGCGAAGCAGCCAATAAGCACGCTTTCCAGACCCCGCACCAGCTGAACTACACCACGGGCAAGAACGCGACAGACACCTTCATGGTGATAGACGCGATGGACGTGCTCCACTCTGGCCACGTTGGGGGCTTTTGCATCGTCTCCTCCGACAGCGACTTCACGGGCTTGGCCAAGCGCGCACGGGAGAGTGGGATGTTCGTCATGGGGATGGGCAGGAAGACCACCCCCGAATCGTTCAGGAATGCATGCGAGATCTTCACATTCGTTGAGCTCCTCTCGGACCGCCCAAGCGTCGATGTGGAGGGGCAGCGCGCCGAGCGTGGCGCGCAGGACGCGGCAGACGAACCGCAGGCCGAACCGCGACGCGACCCGGAACCGCAGCTCCCAGACTGGAAGGATGTCGTGTTCAAGGCCATTGAGATGACGGCGCAGGAGGAATGGGCCAGGCTGGCTGACGTGGGCAACAGCATCAGAAAGGCAGACTCCTCGTTCGACACGCGCGCGTATGGGCGCAAAACTCTGCTTGCCCTAGTCCGGACCGCGCCGGAGACGTTCGAGGTGAGGGAGGAAAAGCACGTTGACCGCCCACCTGTCCACTACGTGAGAGCCGCAAGTAGCGGGCGGGAGCATTCTGGGGGCGACTAACCGGGAGCGCCGGAGATTGTTCACAACCGGCATCGGCCACGTCATTCAAAAGAGGATCTGCCACAAAATAAGAGTATAGATAATCCCACTGCCGCCAGCCAATTGGCAGAATGGACGCCAACGCCGAATTGCTGTGTATCGTCCAATCAGCTAGCCCCGTCCCGGACCTCCCGCAACAGGGGGGCGCCGTATTTCCCCTTGGCGTGTAATACGCCCTACGCCAGGACGAACCTGGTATTTGACGTCTCGGCCAAATGGGCGTGGCCGCGCGCTGTGCCGAGACTCCAACCGAACCAGTTGACCGGCATGATCAACCTCTGTCTGCTTTATGGATTTTCCGGCCACCGCCCCACTATCATGAACACTCTCACGTGGATCGCATAGTGATGGTCATGAATGATGAAAAAACCCGTGACAGGCCGATAGGCATAGATCGTCCCTCAAACCCCCGCGCCAAAGGCAGTACTGAAGGGAAACGAGAGTGCCTGCCCGGCGCGCCCCTGTCTGTACCGGAATGGGTGCGCAAACACGGGCGCCCCCGGCAGGCCCGGGGACAGGCTTCAGGCGGCCGTACTGGGAAAACGAGGCGTAATGCTTGAGATGATGGCCAAAACCGTGGGACTCCGGGCCGGCTCCGTGCACCGGTGGCCGTACGGGATGGAACGCAAGGCCGGAGGGCAGGCACGACGGCAGGGGCCCGGGCGGGCCGCAGAAGATGGAGCGGGAGCGGGCCACCGGGGAGGATCCCGGCAAGCCGCCCGGCGGGGACGGCTTTGCACGCGGCGGCCGGAGCTCCAAGATGATGGCCGGGCATATGCCGGAGCGGTTCGGCACCATATGCGGCCGGGGGGGCGGCCCGCCGGATCCGGCCACCATCCCCCGTGGGGCTCTCCTTGAGACGGCAATACGCCCGCCTGCCGCGGGGAATATGGGGACGACCGACACCACCTTGGAGCTGGCGGGCGCGCGGCGCGTATATGCCACAATGACGGCGGCCCCTGCGCCGGCGGCAGGCCCGTCGGATAATCCCGGCGGCCGGACCGGCCACTTGGGACTCGCCGGCGGTGCTGCAGACCCGCCGCATGCTCACGAGGTGGGCGCGGCAGTGTTCTGGGCGCAGGTGTGCCACCAGGCTACGCCTGGTTCGGGGGCGGGCCGGACGAGATGGAGAACGACTCCTTCACGGCCGCCGCGTCCTTCGCCGCCACCGCGACGTCGGCAGTGTCCAGCCTGCCCAGCATGTCGCGGGAACACCAGCCGAATATCCGGCACATGCGCAGCACGTCCTTCTTGTGCCGAAAGCCCGCCGGCCCGTAGATGTACGCCCGCATGTCACTGCGGATCCTTATGATGCATTTGTCCTCGTCCGAGCACATCTTGGCCAGCGGCAACATAACAGGCTCGTCGGTGCCTGTCGCGTAGTTCACCACGAACCCTTGCCTGGCGGCAGCTACCCGTACTTTTCCATCACCTTCCGCGCGTCTTCCCCCAGATTGGCGGCGCAGACACCCGACTTTTTCTTGGCAAGATGGTCCTTGGCGTGGCCGAACGGCGTCTTGCCGCGCCACGCCTCGATGAACAGGCGCTCGCGCGTGTCGGACTCCAAGAGCCGGATGTCTTTGGGCCGTTTGTCGCCTTGGCTTATGCGTAGTAGGGGACATTTAGATCCGCTCAATATCCGAATCTGGTGCTGTAACATGGCACTTTGGCGGTAATCATGTTTGGGCTTTCGCCCTGGGCAGGCCTAGTGGACAGGCCGGAAGGGCGGCACGAGCGAGGCATATTGACAGAAGAGGCGCCGCAGGGCATGTCGGGTCGGCCCAAGAATGCTCAAGCGCGGAGCCTGTCAGTCGCATGTGCGGCCGCGTCAGGCGGGCCTGTACCGGTCGGTCAGGTATGGCATGAGGCGGACCGGCTTCATCTCGCCCTGGACGATTGCCTCGATGGCATTTTTGAGTGTCTCGAAGTATCGGCAGGCCAGCAGGCGCTTCAGCACACGCCACTGTACCTCAATGGGGTTTCAGCTGTGGTGTGTGCGGCGGCAGGAATATCAATTTGATACGGCCGTTCGTGGACTCGATGAACTTTGACACCTTGTTGGAGGTGTGGTGTCCTGCGTTGTCGAGTATGAGGGTGAATTTTGGGATCGTCTTCAGCAGCCACTTCAGAAAGTCC
Source organism: Nitrosopumilaceae archaeon (assembly GCA_021296165.1). Lineage (GTDB taxonomy): Archaea > Thermoproteota > Nitrososphaeria > Nitrososphaerales > Nitrosopumilaceae > VYCS01. Next base: position 6,445 of record JAGWAW010000089.1, read on the forward strand.
ATGAACGTGTCCGAGTTCAGGGTATAGGCCACCCGTATGCGGCAGCCGTCCTCGCCCAGAACGCCGAACATCTTGACGGACTTTTTGGAATGGCTGGACTGTATGGTGTCCTTGCCCC
>JAGWAW010000090.1 GCA_021296165.1 Nitrosopumilaceae archaeon
CTTCGCGCAGTTCTCCAGGTTTTGGACAAGGGTTGGGTCTTGACAGACGGGTGCTGTCCGGTTTGTGCTCTTTTTGTCGCAGATTTTTGGACAAGGCCGACCTGCGGGCTGCCAAAAAAGACCTGCCGGATACCGGGCGGGGGCGCTCGCCCAAGTGTGTAATTCTCCGGCGGCCTATGCACATTCTCCTGGATATATGACCATGAACGCCAATGCGGCAAAGTCATCGAGCCGCCGTTCTGGAACTACTGCCCGGACGGGGTGCGGGGCCGGTGCTTTGACGTCTGGGAAGGCCCGCCCTGAGGCCGGACGCCCCCCACCACAGATATGGACTCCTCCAAGTCCTCCTGCGTTATCGCCGTCTCCTTCAGCGCCACTCCCCCGTTCACGTGGCGGCGCAGGGCGGCCATGGCGGCCCCGTCCACGACGGCCCGCAGCTCGGCGCCCGCCATCCCGTCGGTCTGCGCCGCCAAGGCGCCATAGTCAACCTCGCCGGCCGTCGGCCTGCCCCGCATGTGTATCCGCAGTATGTGGTCACGGCCGGCCGCATCGGGCCGGCCCACCTCTATTATACGGTCGAAGCGGCCGGGCCGCAGCAGGGCCGAATCTATCATGTCCGGGCGGTTGGTGGCGGCAACCACCACGACATCGTGCATCTCCTCCAGCCCGTCCATCTCCGAGAGCATCTGCGAGACCACGCTCTCGGTGACGTGGCTCCCCGTGTCGGTCCCCCGGGCCGGGGCCAGCGAGTCCACCTCGTCGAAGAATATGACACAAGGGGCCGCCTGGCGCGCCTTGCGGAATATCTCCCGGACGCCCTTCTCGGACTCGCCCACCCACTTGGAGAGCAGCTCCGGGCCCTTCACGCTGATGAAGTTGGAGTCGGTCTCCCGCGCCAGGGCCTTGGCCACCAGGGTCTTGCCGGTCCCCGGCGGGCCATGTAACAGTATGCCCCGGGGCGACCGGGCCCCCACATACGCGAATGCCTCGGGATACTTGAGGGGCCACTCCACGGCCTCCCGCACCTCCGTCTTCAAAGTGTCCAAGCCGCCCACGTCACTCCACCCCACGTCGGGCACCTGCACCAGCACCTCCCGCAGGGCGCTGGGCCTCACCTCCCGCAGAGCCCCCCGGAAGTCGTCGGACCCTATCCGGATCTTCTTGAGCGTGTCAGGCGGTATGCGGTCCTGCTCCAGGTCCATCTCCGGTATCAGGCGGCGCAGTGCCCCCATGGCCGCCTCCTTGGAGAGCGCCTGCAGGTCCGCCCCCACAAAACCGTGGGTCACCCGGGCCACCTGCTCCAGGTCCACCGAGTCCTCCAGGGGCATCATGCGGGTGTGTATCCGCAGTATGTCGCGGCGCCCCTTGGCGTCGGGTATGCCTATCTCCATCTCCCGGTCGAAGCGGCCCGGCCTCCTCAGCGCCGGGTCTATCGAGTCGGGCCGGTTGGTGGCCGCTATGACCACCACCTTGCCCCGGGCCTTGAGCCCGTCCATCAGTGTTAGCAGCTGGGAGACCACCCGCTTCTCCACCTCCCCGTGCGTGTCGTCCCGCTTGGGGGCTATGGAGTCCATCTCGTCTATGAATATGATGCTGGGCGCGTTCTTGGAGGCCTCCTCGAACACCCCCCGTATGCGCTCCTCGCTCTCGCCGTGATACTTGCCCATGATCTCCGGCCCGCTGACATGCAGAAAGTGGGCGCTGGTCTCGCCGGCGACGGCCCGCGCCAGGAGCGTCTTGCCGGTCCCCGGCGGGCCGTGCAGCAGCACCCCCTTGGGAGCCTCTATGCCCGCCTTCTCGAAGAGCTCCGGGTGCCGGAGGGGCAGCTCCACCATCTCCCGGATCTTCTTGATCTCCGAGTCCAGCCCCCCCAGGTCATCATACGTGAACCCCGGCGGGGCGGACATCCCCGGCTTGCCCAGCTTGAACCTCGTATTCTGTACCACCACCACTGGGCCCGCCGGCCGGGTGGAGACCACCGCCAGCGCCACCCGAGTCCCCAAATGGGTGCCGGCCGTCAATATGTCGCCGGGCCCCAGCACCCGGTTGCGGTACGCCTCTGCCATGAACTCCTGCAGCCCGGAGACCTCTATGCCCTCGGCGGGTGAGACTGTCACCTCGGCGGCGTCCTGTGCGCGCACGGCGCGCACCCCCACGCGGTCCCCCATGGCCGCCCCGGCATTCTGCCGCGTGGCGCCGTCCATCTCTATTATACCGGAGCCATACTGGACCGTCCCCGGCCAGAGGCGGGCGTGGGTGTTCTTGTCGTACGATATCTCCAGCACCTGGCCGGTCTCCCAGCCGGCCATCTCGGCCACCTGGGGGTCCACCACGACCCTACCCCTGCCTCCCTGCCGCCGGGCCATCCCGGCCACCTTCAGCGCGTACTTCTCTACCATTCCATCACCCCCACACCATCACACAAACAAAAAACGGGCAAGGCTACTCCACGCTCACCCTTTGGCCCTTGGGCCTGCTCTCCACGGCGAAGGATACCTCCAGGATGCCGTTCCTGTAGGCCGCCTTCACCGAGTCGCGGTCGACGTTCTCGCGTAGGGGAACGCTCCCCTCATACGAGGCCTCGCCCCGGGTGGCCCGCACCTTGACGGACCCCTCCTCCAGGGTCACCTCTATGTCCTCCTTCTCGACGCCGGGGATCTCGGCCACCAACTTCAGGCGGCCACTCTTCCCGTCGTCTATGACGTCTATCGGCAGCTGGCGCCCGGAGGGGGCCACATTCCCGTACTCGCGCACCCTGGGCACGCCGTCCGGACCCACGGCCATCTCGCACCCGTACCAGACCGGCGGGCCGGCCCGGGGGGTACTCCCGCGGAGCATTCTCTCGAAGAGCCTGTCGAACTCCTCAAACGGTGTCATTCTCATTGATTATGTAATAGATATTACATAATATAAAGTTTCCGTGACATTCATTCCCATTTGGAACATGATACATCCATTCCATGACAGTATGTTAATAAGAGTGAGCCGCGCACCCACCCCATGAGAACCGCCGGCGTGTCCGTGCCCGAGGCGGTCCGCGAGATCATAACCAGGAACCGCTCCATATACGACTGCATGAAGATGAACGTCATAAACTACAGCGCCCTGGCGGCGCAAATACGACCGGAGGTGGAGAGGGAGACCGGCAGGCCCGCCAACCCCAATACTATAGTGGTGGCGATCAAGAGGTACGCCGACTCGTTTGCGGCCGGCGGCCGGCGGCCGGACCCGGGAGTGCTCAAGAACGCCCGGCTGTCTGTGACCGGCGGCATACTGGACATACGGCTCTCGGCCGAGGAGGTGGGGATGGAGCCGGCGGCCATACTCTCAAAGTTCGCCGAGGCCACCGACAAGTACGAGTTCTTCAGGATGGCCGACTCGGTGAGGTTCCTGGCCGAGGACATAGAGTCGGTGAGGAGGGTCATGGAGGAGCTGGGCGGCCGCCGGCACCACGGCTCCGGCCTGGCCCGCATAAAGGTGACCATACCCCCCGAGCGCGCCCCGCCGGACTCGATATCATACATAGCGGAGGTGCTCCACAGCAACGGCATAGAGCTGAAGAACGCGTTCTTCAGCGACGACACCACTACTCTGGTGCTGGACGAGAGGCTCGCCCCCCGGGCGTACGAGATACTGCGATCGGACATAGTCAGGGCCCTGTGATGGCCCGGATAGTCGTTCTGGGTGGGGGGTTCGCCGGGGTGGAGTGCGTCAAGCAGCTGCAGAGGGGACTGAGCAGCAACTCGGACACCGAGATAGTCATGATCAGCGAGGACAATTTTCTGCTGTTTACACCGATGCTGCCCCAAGTCGCCTCGGGGACCATCCAGACCCGCAACATAGTGATGCCCATCCGCACCATCATAAAGAAGGCCCGGTTCTACGAGGGGCGGGTGAAGAACATAGACCCGGTGGCGCGGAAGGTGAGCGTTTGGGGGACGCCCGAGAAGAGGGGCGTGACGCTGGACTACGACTACCTGGTGGTGGCGCTGGGCAGCGAGACCAACTTTTTTGGGATGGGTGACCTGGAGGCCAACTCGTTCCAGATGAAGACGCTCAACGACGCCGTGTCGGTGCGGAACCGGGTCATAGACATGCTGGAGCAGGCCGACAACGAGACCGACCCCGAGGTGAAGAGGAGCCTACTGACCTTCGTGGTGGTGGGCGGGGGCTTTGCGGGGATAGAGACGGCCGGCGAGCTGAACGACCTGCTGGCCGACGCCCTCAAGCACTACCCCGGCGTGCGGCCCAAGGAGGTGAAGGTGCTGGTGCTCGAGGCGCTGCCCTCCATACTGCCGGGGTTCTCCGAGAAGCTGGCCTCGTTCGCGCAGAACCGCATGGTCCGGGGGGGCATCCGCATAATGCTCAGGACGGCGGTGACCGGCTTTGACGGGAACGAGGTCGCCACCAAGGATTTGGATACGGGGAAGGCCGGCCGCCTGTACACCAAGACCCTGATATGGACCGCCGGCGTCACCCCCGTCAACACGATAAAGAGGTCCATCTTCAAGACGGAACGGGGAAAGATGGTGGTGGACGAGTATCTGGAGGCAGAGGGGTACCCGGGGGTCTTTGCCGCCGGCGACTGCGCCCGGTCCGTGGATCCGGCCACGGGCCGGCCGTACGCCCCCACCGCCCAGCTGGCCGAGGCGCAGGCCAAGAGGGTGGCCGGCAACCTGAACGCGGCGATAAACGGCAGGAGTATGAAGAAATTCTCGTACTCGCCCCGGGGCCAGATGGCCGTGATAGGAAAGCGCGCCGGGATAGCCTCCGTATTCGGCCTTAACATACAGGGCATAATAGCCTGGATGCTGTGGAGGAACATCTACCTCTCCAAGGTGCCCACCTTCTCCAAGCGGGTCAGGGTGGCGCTGGACTGGATCGAGGACGCCGTATTCGACCGGGACATAGCCAGGTTGAAGTTCATGGGAAAGACGCGCCTGAAGGAATATGGTACGCTGAACCAAGTGGACGACTTTTGGTAGAGGCGTGGTGCGGGTCCGGCAGAGTGTGCCGGGCCAGTATAGACTGGAAGAGTGTGTAGCCATACACGGGCCGGGCCCCCATCGTGTGTGAGGGTCCCTCTGGAGTACGAGTCCATGGCGGACCTGGGGAGGGCCGGCCAGGGGCAGGAGTCTCACGATTTTTAATTCCAAATCGCATCGCGAGGACTTTCTGCACTTGAAGGCCGAACCGCTTGGGGTTGCGGGTTGGAGCGTCTTTCAAGCTTGGCCGGCGGGTGGGATGTAGTCGCCAACGACCTGTGTGGAAGAGTCCGCCCGAAGTGGGCCCGTGCCTGCATCCACCGCCGACACACACGAGTTGACATCGTGCAGTTTTGTTTGTGGGGATGGCGGACATGTGGTGTGAGGATGCGCGGCGTACCGGCCGAGAGCGATCAAAAATAAAAAGGATTACTCTGCACCAACTCGAACCCAGTCGTCGTCGCCAACCTGCCAGACCTCGAAGTTGGCCGTGGCCAAGTCGCCGTATTCGGTCAGGGTTAGGTCGCCTGAGGCGCCCAGCATGTGCGATGCCACGTAGGGTATCGCCGTCGTCAGGGTGTTAGTATCGGTGCTCTGCGTCTGCAGTATGGTGGAGCCCAGCAGCCATATGGAGTCGTACGCCGCGTAGCCGTACGTGCTGACGGTCGCGTTGTACATCTCCAAATATTGCGCGTCGACATGGTCCTTGATGTTGTTGTCAGACGTGATGGACCTCGTGGCGGTAAACTGGGTGGCCTTGGCGAACTCGATTGCTGAGGGATCTTCAAAGAAGTACGTCTTGGCTGACTGGGTGTTGGTGGAGAACCATCGCACCTTGGAGACGTTCTCGTAGAATTCCATCGTCTGCATCATCGGCAGGAACTCGTCGGTTCCCACATAAAACACGCCCACTTTCTCGGCGCCATGCTCGTCTATGAGATTGCCTATCACGCTGTCAAGCAGTGAGACCTCTACCGAGAACTCGGAGACGTCAGGGTTGTACCTGAATCCGGGCTCTATGGTGCCGGTAGAGTTCTTCCACGCCGGCTTTTACAGTAAACGAAAATGTGTCATGCCGGAGGGTCAAATTTAGCATCTGGTGCAGCACAATAACCAGAATTGCCCCGACCTTGGAACGCGCCGAGCCCGTATAGCCGCAGGCCGGCAGGCTTTTCCGCGGATTGACGGGGCCATGCTGGGAATGGCCTG
>JAGWAW010000091.1:0-6433 GCA_021296165.1 Nitrosopumilaceae archaeon
TCAGCACACGCCACTGTATCTCGATGGGGTTCAGCTGTGGTGTGTGCGGCGGCAGGAATATCAATTTGATACGGCCGTGCGTGGACTCGATGAACTTTGACACCTTGTTGGACGTGTGGTATCCTGCGTTGTCCAGTATGAGGGCGGATTTTGGGATCGTCTCCAGCAGCCACTTCAGAAAGTCTATGAACGTGTCCGAGTTCAGGGCGTCGGCCACCCGGATGCGGTAGCCGTCCTCGCCCAGGACGCCGAACATCTTGACGGACTTTTTGGAATGGCTGGACTGTATGGTGTCCTTGCCCCCGGTGCGCCTCCAGCCGTACCGCCGCCTCGTCCTGGCACAGGATGGCGTACCCTTCCGCCTTCAGCCGCACCACCTCGGCGTTGGTGCTCGCCATGAACTCGTCCTGCTCCTCGGGGGATGCTGACTTTTCGGGGATGGGCCGGGCCTTGCAGTACGGGAATGTCATCCGCCTCAGTGTGCGCCTCAGTGTGCGCCTCAGTGTGCGCGGTATTGCATTCGACGCCGATCTCCCTCCTGAGCATTTCCAGCACCATATCCAGCTGCCACGTCCCCGAGTTGAACCCACAGTCCAGCGGGGATCCGTCCAGCCACCTGGCTATGGTCTTGCAGACGCTGCGGCTCAGCCTCCGTCTACTGCCTGGGGACTTTTTGTCTGCGCGCCTCTCCAGCCTGGAGTCCTGCATGCGGAGCAGCCAGCCACGCACGGTGGAATATGGTACGGACATCTCCTCAGGACATGTGCCGTATCCCCTCGCCCTTCTTCCGCCGCATGCATGCCTCCAGGACGTATTTGTTCTTGCCGGCCTTCTCCCTCTTGTGGGCCGCGGCAAGCTGCTCAATGCCCGTCATACCCATGAACGCGGCATTCTTCCGCACGGCTTCCCGACCCTTCCAATTCCTTTTCTTGCCGGCGGCTGCTGCCATATTGCGGCGTAGCCGCAGTATGGGGGTATGGGGGATGAGGGAGGATCTAAATCTTCCGATTCAGGCCCGCCTCAGGCGGCACCGCACCCCGGCTGGTGTGGGCCGGGTGATCGGATCGAATTATCCGCACCTGCCCGCACCTGCCCGCACCTGCCCGCACCTGCCCGCACCTGCCCGCACCTGCCCGCGGTGCCGGTCTGTACGACACAAAATCTCATCATGTCCCGACGAACGGCCCCGTGAGGCTGTCCTGAGTGTACGATCTTAAAATTAGCTTGAAAACCTAGGTCGTGCCCGAGACGTTTGACCCTCCCTGGATCCAAGGGCGCAATCTCACATGGCCACTTTCTGCAAGGGAGTGATCATATAAAAGCCGCCGTTCCCGGCCACGCTTACAGCGCCCTGAACTCCTCGGTCCACCGGTGGTATGCCATGATCATCTCCTGGGATACGCTGGGCTTCCGGCGGGACATTATCTGCTGAAAGTCGTCCAGGGTGAGGCTTCGGGGCTTCTGCAGGTCCTCCCCCTCAACGGGATCCTTGTAGTCGGGAGACTCGAACAACTCGTGCACCGTCTTGAGGTGCGCCCCCTGGCAGACGTCCCGAATGTCACTGGCGCTGTACCCGTCGAAGATGCGGGCCAGCTCCCGCGCACGCACCGAGGTGTCCGTGTGCAGGTCGCGGGTGTACTGCTGGAAGAGCAACTCGCGAGCGTCCAAGGTGGGCAGGGCGACGTATATCCTCTTCTGGAACCGGCGCAGGAACGGCCAGTCCAACGTCCAAGGCTTGTTGGTGGCTCCTATCACGTACAGCATCAGGTTCTTGCCCTTGCTGTTCACCCCGTCCATCTCCGTAAGAAACTGGTTCTTGGTGCGCACCTCGCCGCCCACCTCACTGTTTCGCGCTCCCAGCAGGGAGTCGACCTCATCCACGAAGAGTATGACAGACTTGCCCTCCCGCTCGGCGTACTTGCGGGCTATCTTGAACACCTTGGAGACGTTCTTCTCGGCCTCGCCCAGCCACTTGCTCATCAGCGAGGAGGCGTCCACGTTGATAAAGTACCCGTCCATCTCGCTGGCGGTGGCGGCGGCCAGCATGGTCTTGCCGGTGCCCGGCGGCCCGTACAGCAGCATCCCCTTGGGCCAGCCCAGTGGGAAGAGGTCTGGCCTCTTGGTGGGGTATATGATGGACTCGCGCAGGGCGCTCTTGGCGTCCTCCAGGCCTATGACCTCACTCCAGCTGATGTCTGGCTTTTCGCGCATTACAAGATCTTCAAAGTCATTCTCGTCCTCCTGTCTCTGTATGGACTGCTGCTGCACGTCCTTGGAGGCTCCCGGATCCACAGCCGGCTCCAGTTTCTTGTCGTTGCGGAGCAGCTCTATCCTGTTGTGGTACGACTGGCAGCGGTCCCGGTATATGGGGTTGAGCTTGCTGTGCGGGTATAGTTCCAGCAGCTTCGCCAACGAGTCTATGGCCTTCTGATAGTGGGCGATGGCCATGCCCCGGGCCCCCTGCGAATCGAACCGTATGGCCTCGGAGGCGTACTTGCTGGCGTTGTTCTCCAGCTCCTGAGGAGCTATCATCACTCGGAGGTTGCTCCCGATTGCTTGTAAACCACATTGTGAGTTTTGTTTGTGGGCGGAGTGAATTTTTCCTGACTTGTCTCGGCCAGAATGCGCCTCACCGAGTCCCGGTCGGCCGGATTGGGGGCCGAGTGCATACTGAGCCGCGTCTCTTGGATGCGGCGGCACGACTCCTCGGAGCTGGCCGCCATTTCGGATATGTCCTCGTCTATGTCGATGATGCCGTCTGCAGCTTGCCGTATCGAGTCGCGAATGCCCTCCAGCATGCGGCGTAGATCCCTCCTCTCTTGGTATTTGGAGATGAGATACTCCAGCAGTGTGAGCGCCCCCGCTATGTCCCTTAGGTCCCGCTCGTCCACACTCTTCATGTCTGAGGATACCTTGAGCCGCTTCACCGCGTCACGGATTGTCTTGACGCGCTCTATCTCTGGCCGTAGATCGGAATCAAACCGTGTCAACGCCGTTGGGTACATGCCCGTTCCATATCAGGATATACCTTCCGAAGATCGGCCTCGGCCGCCGAATGGGCCAAGTCCAGCATGCGCCCGGACTCTGAGCCGCGATACCTGACATCCACCCCCGCCAGCAGGGAGGCGTCCATTACGATGCTGCCCAGGTGTATGGCCAGTTCGCACAGCCGGGCGCTGCACCCGGGCAGGTGTGCGGCCAGTTGGGCGCTGGCGGCGCGCAGAACCCATATGGCAGGCGGCACAGCGCCGGGGATCTCCACCATGCTGTGTATGCGGAGCCGGACATCGGCGCGCCGGACAGCCTCCAGACAGAAGAGCAGCGTGCGCTCTGACTCCTGGCACGGGTGCCGGTCCCTTGACTCTTGTATGTAGCGCTCCATCTCTGCAGCCGTCTCTTCCAGCAGACGGCGCGAGTACGCCAACCGTGGGGCCAGGGCCACCTGGTGCATCACCTCAACATTCACGCGCACGGCTCCCGGGAGTCGTATATCAGGTTCGGTGTAACGCCGGGACCGTTTACTGCGGTTACGCCCATGTTGGGTACATGCGATTTGAGCGGACGCACAAAGGATTTTCACCATCGGCTTTTAGTGGCACGTATGGTATGGATCTCCATGAATGTCGACAACTCGTTGACCGTGAGCCTAGAGGAGTTCGGGCTGAGCCGGTACGAGGCCCGGGCCTACTTCGCCATGATATCGCGCGGCCCCGTCTCGGCCGGGGAGCTGGCATACTACTCGGATCTTCCCCGCACCAAGGTCTATCCAACGCTGCAGAAGCTTCAAAAGAAGAAGCTGGCCACCGTCTCTGGCACAAAGCCCATAACCTGCACGGCCATAGCGCCCGAGGAAGCCTTCGACTCCGTAATACAGGAGCAGATAAACAAGGTCAACGCCATGAACTCGCTCATATCCAGCCTCAAGAAGGTAAACGACGAGAGCCGCAGGAGTCGGGGTATCAAGGAGGGGAGGTACCGACATTTGGCCCCGGGCAACGTCCCCTCCGAGATGGCCACCATGATCGAGGGAAGTCACGCGTCGGTTGATGTTATGGCCGGTGGCGCCGACACCATATCATGCTGTAGAAAGCAGCTCGTGTCTGCGGTACGCCGTGGCGTTACGGTCAGGATCATCGCGTCGGTGGCCAGTGTCGGATCCGACCGTGGGGATGTGGTGCCCGGAGGCGCCCAGGTGCGCATGCTGGACCACGACCAGAACTATATGGTGGTGGACGGCACCGGCATACTGGTCATGGACAGCTCCGGAGGCGGGGACGTGGTACCTGCCTCCGAGGGACTCAGGTACGGTTTGACGGGGTCCTTCCGATCCGAGTGGGGGAGGGCACTGCCAGCCGAGCCGCTGCTGGACCTGACCGGCCGGGAGGCCACCGAGATATACCGGGCCGTCCGCATACTGGAGTCTGACGGGATGGCCGCCGCCCTGGAGGCGTCGGTGGATCCGCAGGGGGCTCCGGACCTGGCCGCCCTGCTGGAGGGGAGGGGCGTGGAGGTGCACTCCAAGACTATAAGCGACCTGGTAGAGATGGCCGGATATGCCCTCAAGGCATCCTGCGGGGGGGACGGCCGGCTGGATACGGCAGGCGGAGTAATATCGCTGGAGTCCGGCGGCAGGCCAAGCATGGCTCTGGCCTGGGCCTCTGTGCTGGACTCGTACCTGCGGCAGCGCGGGTACAGCACGCGGCAGGGCATGCGGGACGGCCGGGTGCACATCCGCCTAGAAAACGATAATAGCCCGGGAGCCCGACCACCCACGCCGTGATACTGGAGAGGCTGGCCGATAAGGGGATAACCCTGCCGGATCCCCCAAAGCCGGCCGGCTCGTATGCCCCGGTGGTACTGGCCGGGAACCTGGCATTTGTCTCCGGCCAGATACCCCTGCGGGACGGCCGGGTGGCATATACGGGAACGGTGGACGACTCCAACCTGGAGGCGGCGCGCGACTCCGCCCGGCTGTGCGCCGTAAACGTGCTGGCCCAGCTTCAAAAGAAGATCGGCTTGGAGAGGGTGCAGAGGTTCGTGCGGATAAACGGCTTTGTGAGGAGCGGGCCGGAGTTCACGTCCCACCCCGCGGTCATAGATGCGGCCTCGGACCTGCTGTATGAGATATTCGGGGATCGGGGAAGGCACACCCGCACGGCCGTGGGGGTGCCCAGCCTGCCGCTGGACTCGATGACCGAGATAGACGCCACGGTGCAGATTTAGAGCCGCCCGTCCAGCTGCTGGTTCATCTCGCGCAGGAACGTCTTGATCTTAGACTTGGGTATCAGGGCGCCGCAGGCCCGGCTGTGGCCTCCGCCGGATCCGCCCAGGGACGCGGCCAGCGGATTTACGATGCGCCCCAGATGCACCTTGCAGCTGCGGCTCCCGCGTACGGACACCGCGTAGTTGCCATAGTCGGCGCGCTCCTTGTACGCCACGCCCACGTCTTTTCCGGAGAGGCCCAGCACAAAGTTCACCGCCCCGCTGGCCCCCGCGTCGGTTATCTCCATGTGGGCCAGGTTCCGCATCTTCTTGTAGCCGTCCTTCACCTTCTCCATTATGCCGGCCAGCCTCTCCACTTGGAGCCTGGCCGTCTCGAACGAGTCCGGTATCTGGTGGGGGAACTTGAGCGCCGTCAGGCTGTCCACCAGGGAGAGCAGGTAGTCGAGATCCTTCTGGTGGCCCACTACGTTGTATGTCATTACGGTGGCGCTTATCATGGCAAACTGCCGGTCGTACATCTGGAGAAGTTTGGAGGCCTTGGGCCGGTCCTCCATGTAGTCGGTGATGGCCGAGCATACGGCTATGAACGAGGAGTCCGCGGGCAGCTTCTTTTTGTAGGTCTCAAACACCTGGACTGCAGTGCACTCACCCACGTTGTGCACTACCCGCACCTTCACAGACTCCAGCGCCTTGATTATGCGCCTGGAGAGGTCGTGGTGGTCTATGTACACCACTCTCACGTGGCGCTTCCGAAGAGCGGTCAGTATCTGGACGAACTCGTCCTCATTCTTCTTGCTGGTGCCAAGGTCGCAGATGTGCAGCGACTTTAGGGTCGGGTCGGCGGCCACCTCCCGGATCTTGTCCATCTGCCCTACATAGTCCACCAGCATCACCTCGGCGCCGGTGGCCTGCCTCACCAAGGCTGCCGAACCCAGGCCGTCCATGTCCTCCTTGTGGGAGATGCAGACCACTCTGCTCTTTTTAGTCGACCGGCCCGACATGTGGACGTGCCCCCGGCCCTCACATTTAAACGGGTATGTCTCGTTAGCGTATGCGTTTAGGCTCAGCGTGATGCCAGAAAATGCACAAAAAGCGTTTTTACAGCACTGGTCTGACAGTTTTTACAGACACACCGAGCATGATCTGGCCATATGATGGTTAAGCCGCGTAAATCGCACCAAACACACCATGAAAGCCATCAGATACTAGT
>JAGWAW010000091.1:6474-6882 GCA_021296165.1 Nitrosopumilaceae archaeon
TACAGGGGGAGAAGTAAGAGAAGGAAAACGGAGGGAAGCCGATGATTGACATGCCGTCGGGGTTTGACTGGTACGATGGCGCCAAGAAGGGCGGGCGGAGGCCGGACCCGCCGCGCCGGCCACGGCGCTCCCAGCGGTGGCGCCATATTGGAGGCCGGCGGGTGCGGGTCATGAAGAAGTTAGATCAATCCAAAGTCGAATACATAGTAGCCGAGAAGAGAAGGGGAACCAAGAACCACACCATAGCCGATGCCATGGGCATAACCGTACGGTATGTCCAGATGCTGTGGGCCAGGTTCAAGGGCACCCCAAAGGACAAGATCGTGTTTCCCGCCCCCATGGGCAGGCCCCGCAGGGGCCCTCCAGCCCGAAGCGAGCAGTCGGCGGTGCTCTCCGCCCGCCGCACCC
>JAGWAW010000092.1:0-368 GCA_021296165.1 Nitrosopumilaceae archaeon
GGATCTTGTGGAGTACGCCCGCCGGCGCCACAAGAAGATAGGGCTCATCATACCATAACGCCGGCGCCCTCACCGGCAAGGCCATGCGGGACTACATCTCCGGTACGAATGGAGCTGTTGAAATGGTGCATATCCCGCCCCACACCCCGCAGCTCAACCCCATAGAGATTGAATGGCGGGAGATCAGGGCGGCCATAGCCGACATCTTCTTCGGGGGTCTGGACAAGATGCGGGACGCGATCATGGTATGGTTCCGCAACAGGGAGATACCGATAGTCAGGCTGTTTGAGTGGCTGCTATTCCCATAGGCGGCCCCGCAGCCGGAATGCTTGCGGCACGCCCCGGGTAGCCGCACCGGCCGTACCATC
>JAGWAW010000092.1:405-9508 GCA_021296165.1 Nitrosopumilaceae archaeon
CGAACGGTTTGCCCCGGACGGCAGGGCTGCGGCGTATACGGCATGCTGCGGCGGCTTGCCGCACCGCCATGCTGGAGGGAGGGCGCCGTCGGAAATGCGCGCGTATGTGTTCTGGATTTTATTGCATTCTTTATGACCAGCACTACGCACGAATGAAAATGGCGAAGTCGAGAAGGTACCGTACCTTGACCGAGAGGCGTACAAGATGGCAAAGGCGGTAGCCAAGGAGTCGGGGGTCGACGTAAGCGTGATACGGGATAAGGTTCGCTCACAGCTGGGCGGGTTCGCGTGGTACTATGGGTTCCCACCAAACTCCCGAGACACGCGCAACCGCATCAGCCTGCTGCTTACCAAGTGGCGCGCCGAGTACGCATGGATGCGGGAGTGTCCAGTGCAGTATGAGCTGGGCGCAATACGTAACGCCGTGAACGCGGTGGATCGCTCCATATTGGACAACTCTGATATGATGCCGACGCGGCAGCCCGGGAAGCGCGCGGCGCTGTTCTGCCCCAGCAACCAGGCGGTGAACCGGAAGGGGCCGCGCGAGCTGCGGGTGCCCGGCTTTACACTATATACAAAGAAAGCCATTCCAAAGGAATGGGACATCCGCTCCTGCCACATAGTCGAGACCACCCCATACCGTACAAAGAGTACGGGCCGCGGTTCGCGCACCTTCGAGGTCCACGTGCAGGTCCGGGAGCGCATAAAACGACAGCCGACGAACGTCATGGCGCGCGGCGTGGACCTGGGCGGCAAGCACATAGCCGCGACGGCCGCAGACCATGCCGCACCTGGAACTGTGGCGCGAGATCCGGGCATTGCAGTCCGAACGCGACCAAAAGAAGAAGGGCGGCCACGCGTGGCTTGCCATAGACAGGAATATCCGCATTAAGAGGGGAAAAGCCAACCGCATGGGAAAAAACGCCCGCCTCCAGGGCGCCGCGTTCATATCGCATGGCGTCTGCTATGTCATACTGGAGGTGCTTAACCTCAAGGCGATGATGAAGCGCGGCGGCAACCCGAAGCGCCGCCTCAACGACATGCTCCAGATGGCCGGCATTGGGGGCTTCCGCGGTATGATAATACGGAACACCGCCAGGAACGGCGCGCACATAATACTGGTGGACGCGAAAAACACCAGCAACGAGTGCACCATGTGCGAGTTCGTATCCAAGGAGAGCCGCGTCTCGCGGGACTCCTTCATTTGCGTTAGTTGTGGGGACGAGTCACACGCCGATCTGAATGCGGCATGCGTGATTCTAAAGCGGGGCATTATACAATGCCCTGTGGACCGGGCGGAGGGGCAGGCCGTCCATAGGCGCCGGGCCGTGGAGCGCAACCAGTCAACGCGCCAACCGGCCTGGCCGCGGAAGAGGGGGCTCGATCCCCCTCATTTGCGGTGGGGGCGCCAGAAAATTACGCAACTCGAGATTCAGTCTCGATTGTGAATATTCCCCACAAGGTCGGGCACACCGGCGTATGGGTGGATGCCCGGCCTGAACGATACCGTACATCTGATGCGTCCGCTCCGAGGCGGTGCTGCGCGCCCGAATGCCCACACGCAGATGAAATGGAGGCTACGCCCGACATTCCCACGAAACCGCCGGTCAGGACATTCAATCACCTACCATGCCGGGACACCCCAGACCGACGCGGTGCAGTCCGGTCACCACACCCATTTTTTCAGCGCGCCTTGTGCCGCCGGATTCGTTTGCGCGGTCATGGAATGGTCTTGGGCACCTGATATAATTTAGAACATCTTCCGATCACGAACCTTCTCCGCATACAACCCCTGCCGCTACTCCAGGGTATAGGAACCGACGCGGACCCCCCGCCGGCCGGTGACGCTCCCTATCACGTCGGAGTCGATGTCGTACTGCCGGAATATGCTCCGAACGCCTTCGGCCTCGGTCTGGGGTGCCACCACGCAGAATCCCACCCCCATGTTGAAGGTACGGTACATCTCTGTATCACTCACCCCCTGCTCGGCTATCAGCCCCATAATGGGCGGTACTGGGGGAGGCGCATCTATCTCGAACCCCACGTCCTTGAGCCGCGTCAGCTTGGAGAAGGATCCTCCGGTGATGTGGGCCAGGCCGTGGACCTCGCACCCGCGCAGTATGTCCAGGACGGGCCGGGTGTATATCCGGGTGGGCTCCAGCAGCGCCTCGCCGATGCGGCCCACCCCGCGCACGCTGTCGTGTATGGAGAACCTGGGGAACAGGGCCCGCCGGGCCAGCGTGTATCCGTTGGAGTGGAGGCCGCTGCTGCGCGCCCCCACTATGACATCCCCCGGGCTTATGTCGCCGCCCAACACGACGCGGTCCGGCTCCACCAAGCCCGTCACGGTCCCGGCCAAGTCAAAGGCGAACCCGTCCCCGGCGAACATGTCCGGCATGATTGCCGTCTCCCCGCCCACGATGGGGACGCCCGCCGTCCGGGCGCCCTCCACCAAGCCGGCGGCCAAGGCCTCGAATATGGCCGGCTCGTTCCGGTTGGCGGCGATATAGTCCACGAACGAGGCGGGAGCCGCCCCCACGCAGACTATATCGTTGACATTCATTGCCATGCAGTCTATGCCCACCGTGTCGTACTTTTTCAGGGCGTTGGCCACCATCACCTTGGTCCCCACGCCATCTGTATGCGTGGCCAGCAGCCGGCCCCCGGGAATCTCCACCAGCCCCGCGTAGTGCCCGAAGCCGTGTACGGTGGTGTCGCGGTGCGTTGCCGCTATCAAGTCCCCAATGGATTTCTGGCTACGCCGTATGGCGGCGACGTCCACGCCGGCCTCTTCGTATGTTATTCCCACGCCGAGGCGCCCCATGATGGCGGTTAAAAGGATCCCGGGGGCGGGGGCCTCCTGCGGGGCATCATGCGCGCCGGCATCCGCAGGCTGTCCAAACCACCTCTCCGGTGCAGCCGGGAACGCCCCATCCCGTACCAGATACGAGGCCGACAGGGACGCTCCCGTAGGACCAGACCCAAGCCGGCTCGGCTTTTCGCATGATATTCCAATCCCGGGTAACAAGTCAGGTCCACCCAGCCGAGCGTGCGTGAATTATGAAGTACCGCATAGTGCAGATCCAAGAGCTTATAGTACGCCTTCCCGAGGAGGGGGAGCTCTTCGGACGCGTCCTAAAGATATTGGGCGGCGAGTTAGTCATGGTAAAATGCACCGACGGCATAACAAGGCGGGGCCGCATACGTGGCAAGCTCAAGCGCCGGGTCTGGATCCGGGACAACGACATAGTGATCATCGCCCCTTGGGACTTTAAGAGCGATGTGATGGGTGACATAGTGTGGCGGTTTACGCTCCCCCAGGTGGGGTGGCTGAAGGAAAAGTCCCACGTTCCCCGGGACTTTTAGTCGCGTGTGGCGCGGGCAGTTATATCCGCCGGTCCCGGCCCCACCCCCATGAGGATATCCAACGCGGCGGCTCTGGGCACCACCAAGAGGGCCCGCCACGCCATATCCATACTGGAGGCAGGTCTGGCCGCGGCGGATCCCGCCCGCATCATACCGCGGTTCGTGCGGGAGGGAGCGGTGCGGGCCGGCGGCGCGGACCTGCCGCTGGATAGGTACGACACCATATGCACGGTGGCCGTCGGCAAGGCCGCCGACGCGATGAGCCGGGCCGTCTCCCGCATACTGCCGGTGAGGGCCGGCATGGTGGTGGTCCCCCGCGACTCCAAGCCGGCAACGCGCGGCCATCGATTCGGGGTGTACAGATCAGAGCACCCCCACCCGGGCAGGGGCAGCGTGGCCGCCGCCAAGGCCGTGCTCAAGTTCCTGGGCAACCGGCGGGAGAACGACTTTGTGCTGTTTTTGGTGTCTGGGGGGGCCTCCTCACTGCTGGCCCTGCCCGACGGCGTCACGCTCCAAGACAAGATGTACGCCACCCAGACGCTGCTGCGGTGCGGCGCCTCCATATCCGAGATAAACTGCGTCCGAAAGCACATCTCCCGCATAAAGGGCGGGCGGCTGCCGGAGGCGATGCCCTGCTCCGGGGCGTCCCTGATAATGTCCGACGTGGAGGGCGACGATCCGGGGACCGTGGCCTCGGGCCTGACGCACATGGATACGACCACCTTCGGCGACGCGCTGGACGTCATATCGCGGTACGGGATAACGTCCAAGATGCCCCCCGGCGTGGTGGAGCGGCTGCAGTCGGGGGCGGCCGGCTCCATACCGGAGACCCCCAAGGCCACCCGCATCCCACACCAGATCATAGCCAACAACCGGACTTGCCTGGATGCAATGGAAGCCAGGGCCACAACCCTGGGGTACGCCACCGAAACGGCCCAGTACTATGGGGACATAGGCGGGGCGGCCGCCTCCATACCGGGCCGCATCCGGGAGGGCAGATGCCTGGTGTTCGGCGGCGAGCCCCGGGTCCACGTGGCCGGCCGGGGAAGGGGGGGCCGCAGCCAGGAGCTGGTGCTGCGGGCTGCCCTCCTGCTGGGGGACGGGGCCCTGGTGGCATCCATGGGGACCGACGGCATCGACGGCAACACCCGGGCGGCGGGCGCCATGCACGAGGGACCGGCCTGCGATACGGAGATGGCCGAATCGTGTGTCTTGAGCAACGACTCCCACGCCTACTTTGCCAGGTACGGCGGGCTAATCACGACGGGGCACACCGGCACCAACCTGCTGGACATAGGGGTGGCGCTGGCCGGGCGCCCCGCGCCGGGGGCATAGGCTACACCCGTGCCGACGTGTGGGGCGGTTTGGCTCCAAGGCACCGCCCCGCATGCAGACACCGGCCGGTTCTAGTCGGCGCCGGTATGGAGCTTGGCCAGATCCACCACGGACATCATCCCGTCCGGATCCAGCAGCACCCCGTGTGTGGAGCCGCCGAACCTCCCCACGTCCAGGAAGACGTACGGGCCGATGGTCGCCACCAGCTCAGGCTTGGCGGTGATATCATACACGTACAGG
The DNA here is from genome assembly GCA_021296165.1 of Nitrosopumilaceae archaeon. GTDB lineage: Archaea > Thermoproteota > Nitrososphaeria > Nitrososphaerales > Nitrosopumilaceae > VYCS01. The sequence continues at coordinate 5,347 of JAGWAW010000092.1, forward strand.
TCGCCGGCGGCCACCATGACGTACGTGGTACCGTATATGGTCACAGACGCGATGTCGGTGGGGCGGCTGGGTACATCTATGCGGTACTCCGTGTCAAGATCTGTCGTCCACACGTGTACGCCAGGCCCGTCCCCTGCCGAGGCCACGTACCTGACACCCCCGACGGTGGCCGCGTCCACGCTCCCCACGTCTCGAGTATGTACGCCACGCAATCCCCAAGGTATTTATTCAAACCGCAGATTGGTGCAGTCATGGCCATCAACAAGCAGGCCCTAGCCAAGCGCCGCCTGATAAAGGGGGGGAACCCCGACTTTGTCAGGCCGGAGAGCTGGAGGTACGTCCGCATAAAGCCCCGATGGAGGAAGCCCAAAGGCGTGGACAACCACCAGCGCAAGCAGAAGAGCCGGGGCAGGCCGGGACTGGTCAAGATAGGGTACGGCGGACCCCGCCTCGCCCGGGGCCTTCACCCGTCCGGGTACACGGACAACTTGGTGTACAGGGTGGAGGACTTGGAGGGACTGGATCCTGCCAGAGACGGCGTCCGGCTGGGCCACTCGGTGGGGAGGCGCAAGCGCATAGCCGTCATAAAGAGAGCCATCGAGCTCAAGTTCAAGATATTCAACGGAAGGGTGGACGTGAATGGTGGTTAACCTAGCCGCCAAGAAGCGCCTCCTGTCCAGGGTGACGGGGGTGGGAGTCCACCGCATACGCCTGGACCCTGAGAAGCTGCCCGACATATCCGACGCCATCACCCGGCAGAACGCGCGGGGCCTGGTCACCGCCGGGATAGTCAGCATAAGGCCGGCTGGCGGCACATCCCGGGGCCGCGCCCAGGACAAGAGGGACCAGCGGAACAAGAGGGGTACCAAGCAGGGCTCAAAGCAGGGTCGCAAGGGGGCCCGCACCAACCGCAAGAGGACGCACGTGACCAAGGTCAGGGCCCTGCGCCACCTGCTCAAGGTGGCCAAGGCGCGCCAGGACATCACCAACCCCGAGTTTTGGGCGCTGTACAAGAGGGTGGGCGGCAACACCGTCCGGAACAAGGCGCACCTCCGGCAGCTCCTAGAGGAGACCTTCTCAAAGAGAAGAGATTAGGAGGGCTCCGTTTGGGCCCGGCTCCCTAGTCGGGAAACCTGTACATTTTGGAGTGGTCGCGGATGCGGCCACCCTCCACCCGCACACCCTCCCTCTCCAGCATGCCGGCCTTTACGGGGGCGCCTCCGTATCCGTACCCCCCCAGCCGGCCGTCGGACATCACCACGCGGTGGCAGGGGACTATGACCGGGTAGGGGTTCTGGCTCATTATGCGCCCCACCGCCCTCTGGCCGTTCTTAAGGCCCGCCGCCCGCGCCAGCTCGCCGTACGACACCACCATCCCCGGCGGCACCTCCATCAGCTTCCGGTAGACGCGCTCGGCGGTCTTCACAGCCGCACCACCTCCAGGTCCGTGCCCTCCAGCATCTCCAGGATGCGGCGGCGGTGCGGCCCCATCAGATCCCAGTCCAGCAGGGCAGCCGAGGCCCCCGCATTCCTCTCCAGGATGTGGGACAGCATGGAGTCGTCCACCCATTCCAGTGCGTGCGCCGGGACTATGCTACCCAGGGCGTACTCTCCGTGTATGACCTCGCGGGTGAACTTTTTTGGGTAGTGCGTCCCGCCGAAGCAGACGGCCACCGGGTGGGCGCGTGCGGGCCGCCCCATCGACTCGGCCAGCGCGTCGGCCACGCTCCCGCACAGGCGGGCATCGTTCCACTGCTCCGGAGTGGTGCCCACCTCCACGAATATTGTCCGGACCGAGAGGGCCGTGGGGCCGTGGTGGGTCGCCTCCAGGGTTATGTCAAAGCTCCCGAACGACTCCCGCCTCTCCCACAGCGCCCGCATGTACTCCTTCTGCAGCGAGGGGTATGGGACGGCCACCTGCCGCGGGCTGCCACCGAACGCGGCCTCCTCGCCGAAGTTGCCGGTGGAGTGGCAGGTCAGCGCCAGCCGGCCGGACTCGGCGGCGTGCTTGGAGAGGAAGACGTACCCATCATACCCGAACTCCGACTCCAGCCAGTCGGCCGAGATGGCCGGCGTCTCCAGCACGGCCAGTTCGTACGCATCCCCGCGATATACGCCGTTCTGGCGCGACATGTCCCGGGCCAGGTGCTCGGCCATGTTCCTCCCGGCGGGATCCGACCCGTAGGCGACCAGCAGGTCCATGGACAAAAATTATATTGGCATCGTATTTATTTCCAGCAGTGAATCCAAGGCAGACCCTCAAGAACATGATGAACACCATAAAACTCACCAAAAAGCCCGACCGGGAGGAATACAAGCAGCACCTACGGCTCGTCCTGCTGGGCATAGGGGCGGTGGGGACCATCGGCTTTATCATACAGTTCGTCTTCTCGGTGGCCACTTACGGCAGGTAGAATTGTCCGAGGAAGAGCAGTCGCACCTGTTCGCGGTCAAGACCAGCATGGGACAGGAGAAGAAGGTCATGAACATGCTCCAGACCAAGCTCCGGGCTGGGGAGACCAACATACACGCCGTACTGCTGGTGGAGGAGCTGCGCGGGTACGTGGTGATGGAGGCCCCCGACTCCAATGACGTCTTCCATGCGGTGGACGGGGTCCGGCATGTCCGCGGCCAGCTCCGGGGCGAGTTGGCCTTCAACGACATAGAGGGGTACCTGATCAAGAGATCGGCGGTCGCCACGCTGAACGTCAACAACGTGGTGGAGATAACCGGCGGGCCGTTCAAGGGCATGAAAGCCACCATAACCAGGATAGACCGCGAGAAGGAGGAGGCCACCGTCATACTACTGGACGCCACCTACCAGCTCCCCGTAACGGTGGACGCCAACTACCTCAAAAAGTCCTCCGAGTCGTAAAGGATTAAATCGCCCCCTCCGGCGCCCCGGAACCATGGGCGAGACCCAAAAGATATCTTCGCTGGTGACCGGCGGTGGCGCGTCGGCCGGACCGCCCTTGGGCCCGGCGCTGGGCCCTCTGGGACTCAACATAATGGAGGTCATAGCGGCCATAAACGAGCGGACAGCCGACTTTGAGGGGATGAAGGTGCCCGTCACCATATCGGTGAACGCCGCCACCAAGGAGTACGAGATAGAGGTGGGCATACCGTCTGTCTCCCCCCTCATACTGAAGGAGGCCGGCATCCAGAAGGGGTCTGGGGCGGCCGGAACAGAGTGGGTGGGCGAGATAACCATGGACTCGGTGGCAAAGATAGCCCGCACCAAGATGGAGTCGTCCTACGCCACCGCTCTAAAGCCGGTGGCCAAGACCGTGGTGGGAACCTGCCAGGCGCTGGGCGTCAAGGTCGAGTCCAAGACCCCCCGGGAGATAACCGCCGAGATAGACGGCGGCGTCTGGGACGAGAAGCTTCAGGACTGAGACGGGCCGACCGCCCAGAGGCCGTGAACCACAATATCTGTGGGCGCACACGCGCCCGGGGCTGCTGGCGATCAGGCGTCGATCGGCCGCAGGTAGGCCGGATCCTTGTCTATGCGGTCCAGCTCCACGAAGGTCTCCGTATTCCGGACGCCCTCTATCTTGCCGATCTTGTCTATCACGGTGGCGTGGAGTGTCTCCAAGTCCACCACCTGCACCGTAACCAGGATGTCGAAGCGTCCGGTCACCTCTGTTATGGAGACCACCTCGGGGGCGTTCATGAGCCGGTTGTGTATCTGCGTCTTGAGGCGGGGGCTGCGGTTGATACCCACCTCGGCGCGCACCCCCATGCCCAGCTTGGCATCATCCACCTGGATGGTGAACTTTTTGATTATGCGGCGGCGCATCAGCCGTCGTATCCGGCTGTACAGCACCGACGGGCTGGTCTGGAGCTTGCGGGAGAGCGCCGGAACCGAGGCTGCGCCATCCTGGTACAGCTCATACAAGAGGCGCCGATCAAGCTCGTCTGTGCCGCCCATGAGGTATGGTATGGTCAGTTGTTATTAAGTATGGATGGCCGGTTGGGTGTGTCCAACCAGCATTACTCTCCAAAACACCAGCCGCCGCGCGCATACGGTACGATGTGTGATACCGTCCAGTAACTACATTCAAACGTTAAATATGGAATATATACGACATTCTGCATGAAGCGAAGGCGCGGACCGGTTGCGGCCGCATCAATGCCGCACTGCAAGATACACCACCCGGCA